>JAKZUG010000668.1:0-11230 GCA_047516705.1 Candidatus Poribacteria bacterium
GGAAGAGGCATCGCATCGCAAGCGCGTCTTCAAGATGTTACAGGAAGCACTCCGGAAGGACCGCGCACGCACCAACATCCTCCATATCTCGGACTTAGGACTCGTTGAGATGACGCGCCAACGCACCCGACCGAGTCTCTCTACGTTACTTATGGAGAAATGTCCGTACTGCGATGGACATGGCACTGTCCTATCCATCGAAACCGTTGTCATTCAGCTGCTCCGTGCGATTAAAATGGCACATAACCAGGCGGGGCACTCAGAATTACGCGTTATCGCCAACGACTATGTCGTCTCGCATATCAAGTCGCAGATGGCGGATAAATTGCAAGATCTCAAGAAGTTGTTGAAATTAGATTTAACGTTGGAAGCGGATGCCGATCTGCACCTCGAAGATTATCGGATCTTCGTCGGCAGAGGTGAAGAGTTATTTTTGGATTGATGAGAACCTGCTGAAATTGTTTTGAAGAAACTTCCATGTAGGTAAACCGAGTAGGAATTCATTCGTAGTGGTGTCACTAACGACTTAGACCGACGTGAAAAGGAGCACCAGCGGAATTACGGTAAAGAGGTTCACATTCAGAAAGTTGGGAACCGGACAACAGTTTAGGGATTTCTAAACCGTTTGCTCGGAAGATCGCGAGCACAGCTCGCTCCTACCGGGATGTGTCGGGATACGGAGATCGCTCCTACCAGGGAACTGAACGGCTCTGAATGAAATGTAAGTCTGAATTGACATTGACGCGTTTTTGCGGTATAATTTAACGCTCATCCGGTCAAATCCGCATGCTTCAGCTTGCGGGATGTAGACGGGCATTAGATTTTGTCGTAAAAACAAATTGACTTTGGTCAAAAATTGTGGTATCATATATGTAACTTACTGGATAGGAGTATCACCTCTACGGCTTAGTAGAGTCTTATCCTTACCCGTGAAACGGTATGTGACAAGTGGTAAGTAAGACCTTGTAAAACATCAATGGTAGTGTTCATGTAAGTCGCTGATGGCGTAATGATCTCGCGCCTTGTATCGCTACTCTCTAATAGATTATAGAGGGCTGGGGTGCCCAGGACAAGAATGCCTGATAAAACCGTTCGATCGCAACTTCGTGAGTGCGGCGGAGACGGGATAATAGCCCTTTGGTGGAGCGATAATAAGACGTTTGCCCCATTGAGAAAAACGCAGTTGCTATGAAACCGAAGCCCTTACCTTTAGGTAGTGGGTAGCATCACGCAGAAAGGAGTGATATTCAAAATGTATGCAGTTTTTGCGAGCGGTGGGAAACAGCATCGCGTAGAAGTGGGAAACTTGATCGATATTGAAAAACTCGACGTGGATGTTGGGGAAAGCGTTACGTTCCCATCCGTCTTAACTGTCGTTGACGATGACGGTCAGTTGCAAGCCGGCTCGCCCTACCTTGAAAACACCTCCGTTACAGGCGAGGTAGTTGAACAGGCACGCACGAAAAAGACGATTGTGTTCAAATCGAAACGACGTAAGGGTTACAAACGCAAGTTAGGGCACCGTCAATCGTTTACACGCTTGAAAATTACCGCAATCGGCGCGGTGGAGGAAGAATCTGATGGCTCATAAGAAAGGCGGCGGAAGCACTCGGAACGGACGCGACAGTATCGGAAAGCGACTCGGTGTCAAGAAATTTTCTGGGCACTATGTCACCGCGGGGAGCATTCTCACCCGACAGCGTGGGACTCATATACACCCGGGCAACAACGTCGGTGTTGGAAGCGATTATACGCTCTACTCAAAAATTGAGGGATACGTATGGTTTGAGCGGAAAGACAAGTATCGCCGGAAGGTGAGTGTCTATACAGAACGTCCTGAATTTTAGCGAAGACATCCGCACCAGGAACGAACGACCAGAAGCCTCGCCTTAGGGTGCTGCATCGCGCGCCACCCAAGTGAGGCTTTTTTTACTCCAAAACTCCCGAATGTTCGCACGACTTTAAAGCGGTCCATCGCTGCAAAACAGACAGGAAAAACCGACATGAGATGGATAATCTGCCTCATTACCCTAACAACAATGCTTGGAATGCTCGGGTGCGGTGCACAGTTGCAACAACTCGCCGTGGAAACAATGCAAAACGCGCAAGTCGCACTCTCCTCAGCGGAAGCGATGGGTGCACAGGAAACCGCGGGAACACCTCTAAGTACCGCGCAAGAGATGCTTATGACTGCTGAAAACGCAATGAACGCGGGCGATGCGGAGCGCGCATATCGGTTGGCACTACGCGCATACCTCCACGCGCGCATCGCAACCGAGACCGCGATCGCGGTTCGCGAGGAAGCACTTGTTCAAGAGGCACAAGCACAACTCACGCTCAGCGAACAGGACATCGCTGAGGTGCTCCAGAGGCTTGAGACGATAAAGGCAGAACTTAATGCATTACGAGACTACTAAGAAAGTCAAAATATAACGGTTGGGGACGACTCATGAAATTTTACGGATGGCTACTCTTAGGCATCTGCCTCATTATTTTCGGATGTACTAAACCAGAAATTGATGAAGTTATGCTGGCGACGCAATTCCAAGACACGCAACAAGCCATTAATAATGCAGCGGCGTTAGACGCTGAATCTTTGGTGCCGGAGGAATTCGGACGTTCAGTGAAGCTTATGAATTTCGCTCGGAACTCGCAAGAAAAGTCGGATATTCCGCAAAGTGATGAGTTCGCGTATCAGGCAGAATTGGTCGCACACATCGCTATCGCGAAAGCACGGCAACACCACGCAAAGCAAAAAGTCGTCTCCATCCGAGAACAGGTATATCAACAAGTCATAAAGGCACACCAGCATGAACTCGAAATTGAGCGTATCCGTCAAGCCATCACCGAAGAGCAGTTTGCTCGTGCTTTGAGATCACGTGATGAAGGGCAACAACAGATAGAACAACTCTCAGCCGAAATCACTGATTTAAAAACAAGGCTGCGTCAAGCAGAACTTCGCGCCCCGATTACGAGTTTAGAGTCGCTCATCAATATTACAGTAGATATCTATCCCGCCATTAAAGAGACACCTGACTATGAACGCGTTCAGGCAGCGATTGCCTCAATCAGGAACCTCATTGAGCAAAAGGCATTTCCTGATGCCGAGAACGCCACCACTGATGCACGGACACTCGTAAACGATCTGTACCAATTAGCGGTGCGAAACTGGGAAGCAGAGGTAGAAGCAAAGACGAACGCACAGATCACAATCGCACAGGCGGAAGTCGTCATCCAACGTGCGCAAATCCTCAACGCCAATCAGCATGCACCGAAGCAGCTTCAAGAGGCGAGTGCACAACTGCAACGCGCGAAACAGGCATTGGAAACGAATCGGTATGAACAGGCACAACAATCCGCACAACAGGCACAGCAATCCGCCGACAAAGCTGTCGCAACTGCGGAGGCAATGGAATATAGACAACGCGCACAGCAGGAATTAAATGCGCTGACCGCACGTGCCCGACGGGCTGTTGAGGGTTTAGGTGAGAAGATCTCCGCGCAGGCGAAGACGCCGGTGCCGCAGCTGGAAGCACAGCTTTATAAGCTCGCAAGTTCGGCGCATGAAAAAGCTAAAACCGCATTAGCATCTAAGGAATATAACAAGGCGATTAAAGCGGCTGCAGAGGGAGAAGATTACCTACAACGCGCCATTGCAAACGCGAAGCAGCTAACATCGGCGAAGTCGGATTTGCTGCTTGCATCAAAGCAGGTCCCAAACGCTACCGTCAGGGAACGGAAGGATAGCGTGCTAATCCGTATTAACGGCAATGTGTTTGCCTACGGGAGTACACAGATCCAAAAAGAATTTATTGATACGTTTGCGCAGCTTGCAAAAGTCCTACGAACGGCTGGATTCAGTAAATATCCCATCCGAATTGAGGTGCACACCAGTTCTTTGGGAGATGCGAGGGGCAATCAAAATGTAAGTATGGGGCGCGCGGATTCAGTTAAGAGTTACCTCACTCGAGACGGACGGGTGGACGCAGAACGGATTACCGCAGTTGGCTTAGGGGAGACCCAACCTATTGTCAAGGATGGGGCGAACAAAGAAGAACAAAACCGCAGGATTGATGTTATCATCAAGACAAACTGAAGAATTGTGCAACACGTAGATCCTTATGTCGTCAATCAGATCGCGATGAATCTGTTTGGGGATAGATATATTATCATTTACGGGAATACAATTCAGTTCCACAACCACTGTTACCACGTGCGGTGTATCAACACACCCGGACACGCGCATCGAGGGGCCTACTACTTAGAGGACGCGAATACCGGCTTGGCTATGCTAAACGATGTTGATTTCGCACCCCGTGGATTTTATGGTGTAATTTTTGGGCCGCAGACCGGCGATATTATCGGTTGTGAAACAACGCCTAACCCTTAAAAGATAGTGGCAATATACAGACAGACACGCAATCTATCAAGCATATGAATTACACCGACAACACGGCATCAGGACAGCAAGAGACTATCCTTATTTTGGATTTCGGTTCGCAATACACGCAGCTGATTGCCCGGCGCGTCCGCGAGCAGAACGTCTATTGCGAAATTCATCCATATACGCTAAGACTGCCCGAAATAGAAGCCATCGCCCCGAAGGGGATCATTCTCAGTGGCGGACCCGCAAGCGTCTATGAAGTGGATGCCCCGAAAATCGATGCGAAACTCTTTGAGTTTGGCATACCTGTATTAGGCATCTGTTATGGTATGCAACTCATGGCGGCACTGTTAACAGGCGGGAAGGTACACCCAGCCACTGAGCGGGAATACGGACACGCACCACTTCAAGTGCTCAGTAAAACAGATCCACTTTTTGAAGGGCTCTCCTCGTCCTTTTCTGCTTGGATGAGCCACGGCGATCGAATTGAGGCACCCCCGATCGGTTTCCAAACAATTGCACAGACGGAGAACGCACCTATCGCCGCTATGGTGGATACCGAGCGCGCTTTTTACGGTTTACAATTCCACCCGGAGGTCGAGCATACACAAGATGCTGACCGGATTTTGGCGAACTTCACGAGGGAGATATGTGGATGCCGCAACACTTGGACGATGCGTGCTTTCATCGCACGCGCGACAGCACAAATACAGGGACAGGTCGGTGATGAACGCGTCCTCTGTGCAGTCAGCGGCGGCATTGATTCAATGGTGCTGGCGACGCTACTCCATCAGGCGATAGGCGACGCACTCGTATCTGTCTTTGTGGATAATGGGTTCCTCCGGAAAAACGAAGTCGCAGAGGTCATCGAAACTTGCAAGCAAATCGGCATTCCTCTTGTCGCTGTTGATGCAGTAGAGCCATTTCTCAACGGATTGGCAGGGGTCACAGACCCCGAGCAGAAGCGGAAGGTCATCGGTGCACAGTTCATTGAAACCTTCAAGGAAGCAGTGACGGGGATGGCACATAACTTTCGCTTTCTCGCGCAAGGGACACTCTATCCCGATGTCATTGAGAGCGTTTCTGTGAAGGGGCCGTCTGCTACGATTAAGACGCACCATAACGTTGGCGGGCTGCCATCCGATATGCCGTTTGAATTGCTCGAACCGTTCAGGGAACTTTTTAAGGATGAGGTGCGGGCAGTCGGGGCAGAACTGAATGTTCCATCACATGTCCTTGGACGACACCCGTTTCCTGGACCTGGACTCGCTGTCCGCATTTTAGGTGAGGTAACCTATGAACGTTTGGAAGTACTCCGAGCAGCGGATGCGATTTTTATCTCTGAAATTAAGGCGGCAGGCTTGTACGACGAGATTTGGCAGGCGTTGGCTGTGCTTTTACCTGTCAAGAGTGTCGGGGTGATGGGAGATGCGCGTACTTACGAAAACGCCGTTGCACTCCGGGCTGTCACCAGCAGCGATGCGATGACAGCGGATTGGGCACGCATACCGCCGGATGTGCTTGCGAGAATCTCGAGTAGGATCATCAATGAGGTGCAAGGCATCAACCGTGTCGTTTACGATATTAGTTCAAAACCGCCAAGCACCATTGAGTGGGAATAGTTATCAGTTATCAGTTAAGAGGTGCTGTGGTTAATCAAACATTTCTTTAACTGAGTACCAGGGCTATTTAGTTTTCCATTTTTATCCCGTTTTTGGGTAACCAAATCCGGTAGGTGCGGTTTCATGGAGATTAAAAAATAAATTCGGTAATTTGCCAGGCCCGGTAGGTGCGGTTTCTAACCGCACCGGACTTGACAAAAAGACCTCCGGAAATTACCGAATTAAATACTTAAACTTCATCTAACCGCACCGGATCCTTAAAAAAAGACATGAAACCCGAGGATTTCTTATAGTAAAATCCGAAAATATGTTGACACTTTAGGGAACTACAATCCCCTCCTTCGCTGACGGGGTTTGGAACCCCGCCATTCCGTTGATGTCCAAGTAATTATGGGCTTTACTATAAAACTAAATGACCCTAAACTGAGTACTGATAACTATAGTTAATCAAACCTTTCTTTAACTGAGTACTGACAACTGACAACTGATAACCATTCCTCTGACAACTAATAGACTTGTGATGCCGCATGAACAGCTGTACCGGTTTCCACGCTATGCCCAAACTCGATCAGCAGTTTCTCTAATGCGTTGAGGACAAGCATGACATTCCGTTCGTTAGCAGATTCACCCATCAGCCCGATTCGCCACGCCTTTTCAGCAAAGATACCCAAACCGGCACCTATCTCTATCCCGTAGTCTGTAATTAGACGTTTCCGAATGGTTGTATCATCAATGCCTTCAGGGATACGCAGCGTGGTTAGCATGGGTGCGCGGTAACCTTCCTCGGCTGCAGGCTGCAATCCGATCGCTTTTGCGCCTGCAAGAAGCGCGCGAGCGTTAAGTTCATGCCGTTCATAGCGGGCAGCTAATCCCTCTTCTAAGACAACACGCAGTGCTTCACGTAAGGCATAAATCATTGACATCGAAACGGTGTGATGATAACTCCGCTTCTCACCGTGCCAATAGTTTTCAAGGAGCGTCATATCAAGATAAAAACTCTGGATGGGTGTTTTTCGGTTCCGAATCACGTCAACGGCGCGTTCACTGAAACTGATAGGTGAGAGTCCGGGCGGACCGCCGAGGCATTTCTGTGTGCAGCTGTAGGCGATATCAATGCCGCGGGCATCCATGTCCACGGGTTGACCACCGAGGGAGGTTACGCAGTCGGCGAGAAAGAGCGCGTTATTGCTGTGTGCGATCTCGATCGCATCTGCCAAAGGTTGAAGGATACCGGTAGAGGTCTCTCCATGCACCAATGCAACCAGTTTCGGTGCAGAAACCTTGGCGACGGCTTCGGCAATCTTTTCGGCACGGATGTGTGTGCCCCACTCTGCTTCTACCATTGTAACGACACCACCGCACCGTGTGGCGATATTGGCGATTCTCTCGCCAAAGTAGCCGTTGATACCCACAACGACACCATCACCGGGTTCAATGACGTTGGTAAGTGCTGCTTCCATACCAGCGGTACCAGTCCCAGAGACGGGCAAAGTCAATCTGTTTTTGGTTCCAAAGACTGGGCGGAGCAGTGCCACCGTGTCGTCCATCACTTCTACAAATTTGGTATCTAAGTACCCCAACATCGGGGTCGTCATTGCTTTAAGAACCCGCACATTGGCTTCACTCGGTCCGGGACCGAGTAGCACGCGCGGTGGTACTATTAATTCATCATACACTGTTCAACTGGCTCCTCAGACATTGTCTAAATCGCGAATTTTCGGAATTAGAGATTTCAGGGTTAAGGGGAGTTCATAGGATAAGAAGGGAGGATGCCTGACGGCATCCTCCTTTAGCGTTTAGAGAAGCCCCGCTCACGCTCAGGAGAGCGAGACTGCAAGAAACCGGATTACTCGCCACCGCCAGCGCGGTTAGCACCCTCGCGAATTTCCAGATTGTTTGCTCGCATGTAGCTCAGGATTACCTGGACCTGGTTCTGAGCATATGAGAGTGCACTGTTAACTTTTGGATCGGCGGGCGGGGTTACCTCGTATTTTGCCCACAGACGGTTGAAGTGTTCCAGGGCGTCGTTGAAATACGCATCATCGCTATCTGCCAATACCATATACGCTTCACCGATCTGCACGAGACCAAGGTCCGCATATTTGCTGGTCGGATACGCTTCAATAATATTCTTGAATCCAGCAACAGAGGCTTCAACCTGCGTTTTCTGTTCATCACCGTTCGCAAGTTTCGCCTCATTCAGCAGCTGATTTGCCACATCATATTCGTAGTAGGCGAGCGCATTAGCGGTATCGTTGAGATAGCCTTGCCCTGTCGATTTCGATTCAGCACCGATGCCCGGCGTATTGATCGCTTTCTGGTAATGCTCAATCGCCTGTTGATAGAGGCCAATGCGTGCCGATTGTTCAATGTCTTCCTCCGAACCGGCGTTGAAGTACTTGTTACCGATATTGATAAGCGCGTCGGCAGTGTACTTGCTATTCGGATACTCCGCAGCGAGTAATTCGTTGGCGGCGAACAGTCGATCATACCAACGCTGCTGCGCATCGGTATCGCCTGCTGCTTCGGCGGCTTCACTGAGCAGCTGCGCACACGTTGAGATCGCATACAAAGATTCAGGTGCGCTCGTGTGATTTTTGTTCACTTGGCGAACCTTCTCGTATTCTGCAATGGCGTTCTCAAATTGTTGCGAAGCGAAGTAGGATTCACCGACGTGATATTGCCAGTAAGCTGCATCTTTGGCGTTCGGGTAGCGGCGCACCATATCACGGAACACGTCTGCAGAGGCAACGAAATAATTGACCGCTTTCTCAGACATCTCGCCGTCCATACCTACCTGCATCCGTCCCAACTCGAAGTTCGCGGCGGCGAGGTAGTTCAGAGAGGTCTCTGTGTTCTTACTGAGCAAATCCGATTTCGGGAACAAGCCTTTATCAACGTAGTTGACAAACATTGCTAACGGTCCCAGTGCATTCACCAAGTCTTCTGGAAGTTTCACGCTGATACCGACAGAATAAGAAATCTGACCGGCTTGGAACAACGAGTTCTGCACATACGGAATCACTGTCTTCTTATCCGCTTTTTCAACCGGTGCTGCGATTGTATTCACTTCAAAGAAGGTATTTGCAGCTTGGCGGCTCATATCAATGTAGGGCTGTAGGTCGGTTCCGGGTGCGTTAGAGAAGAGGGATCGCGCTTTGTCGGAATAGAGGAAACCGAGGTTATATTGCGCGGCGGCTTTTTCTGCGACACTCGCGTTCGGGTTCGACTTCGTCCGATTAAGAGCTTCCACCGCTTCGGTGATGGCTTCGTCCAAGCGTCCCAATTCAACATAAAGCGTTGAGCGACGGATCCCAGCATCAGCGACCATCGAGGCAATATTCGCATTTTCTGAACCGCTGTGCTCACCGATGAGGGTTTGGAAGATTTCCAACGCTTTATCGGCCTGTTTCAGTTTGTCCTGATAAATCAGGCCCATCCGGTAGTAGGATTGCGCTTTTGTGAGCGGATCCTCGACCAATTCAATGGCGTTCTGGTAGCTCATCAACGCTTCCTGATTTGCTTGGAGTTGTTCCTCTTGCGCGAATGCCATTGCGAAGTAGGAACGTCCCTTCAGGTCAACGTCTTCAGAGTTTTCAATAATATACTGATACTCTTGCACCGAGGCGGCGTGGTCGCCAAGAGTGCCGTTGAGTTCAGCGAGCCGTGAGTGTGCTTGGAAAACAAGCGTCTTCCGCGCTTCGTCCTCGGTTTTACCTTCCTGCATCGTAACTCGGCGGAACGCGTCCGCTGCACCTTTGGGGTCCTCTAACCCTAACAACGCTAAACCGGCAGTGTAATTAGCACTGATCAGGCTGTTCGCATCGTTTGTCAGCGTTGCCACTTTATTTGCAGCACTAACAGTGTTCTGGAGGCTCAGCTGCTTACTACCCGCATCTGTCGCCTCTTGTGCGATTTGATAGTGACACACCGCTGCTTGGTATTGTGCGTTCGGTGCCAATTCACTATTGGGGAAGGTTTGCACAAAGAAGAGATACTCCGCGAGTGCTTCGTCGTAGCGTTTTTCACCGTAGTAGGTGTGCCCAATCTTCAATTGTGAACGGCTGCGTACCTCTTCCGATGCGCCGGTGTTTTCAACAACCCGCTTCAGAGAAGCCACGAGCATAGCAAGGTCAACCTCTCCGCCTGTGTTTTCAATTGCAGTCGCTTTAATCAATTCAATTTGGCCGAGTGATTTAAGAGCGTGTTCATTGTCGCTCGAACCAAACTTGTCGTGTGCTTCGTCAACAAGCGCGAGAATGAGGGACCATTTTTCGGTATCGTTCTGTTTTTGTGCGGCATCACGATAGGTAAGAGCCAAGCCGTAGTAAGCCTCAACGGCATTGGGGCTATCAGGATAGTCCACAATCACACCTTTGAAAGCCGTTTCGGAGGCTGCCAAGAATTCCGGGTTTTCGGAAGCCACTTGATAGTAGCAGAGCCCGACGAGATAGAGCGCATCGTCTGCGTATTCACCTGTCGGGTTGCCGTCAACCACTGCTTGATATTGGCCAGCGGCTTCTTCATACCGCTCCTCTGCGCGGAGCAGGTCAGCGAGTTTGATTGCTGCCAACGAGCGATTGTCAGCATCAGCGAGTTTATCTAAAATGGAGTTGTAGTAGTTAATCGCGCCCTCTTTATCGCCTTCTTTGACGTGGCTGTTCGCGACAAGGAGCAGTGCGCGTTCGTAGTATTCACTGGTTTCAGGAATAGAGGCATACCGATCACGGGCTTGCGTCCAGTCGCCGAGCATCTCGTGTGAGAGTGCTTCGTTCATCAGACATGCTTCTATCTGCGCGCCCCGTTCACTGAAATCGTCATAACGTTCCTCAGCGACACCGGGGAGGAAGGCATCGTCATTAAAATTAGTGACGGCCTCTTGATAGGCTGCCACAGACTTCTGGAGATATTCTTGATTGAAGCCTTCACTGGCATTACCTTCCTGATACCCTTCAGGTTTGGCGGCTTCATAGTAGGATCGACCTTCAAAGAATTTACCCATCAACTTGACAAGATGGAACTTCGGTAGATCGCGGTACTCCCACAACTTGGCGTATTCGCCTGCGGCTTCAAGGTACTGTTTGAATTCCGTCCGTTTGATGTCAGCGAAGCGAAGTTGTACCTCTGCGGCGAGGATGTCGAACTCGTTATCGTTTTTGTTCTTTTCGATGAACTCGCGTGCCACCGTTTCGAGTTCTTCCTGCCGTTCCAAGTCGTTAAGTGC
>JAKZUG010000669.1:0-4105 GCA_047516705.1 Candidatus Poribacteria bacterium
GCCTCATAAGCGACACCGAGGTTATTATGTGCTTTAGAGTCCTCTGGATCGATACTGATAACCTGCTTCCACCGGAAGACGGCTTCATTCCAGAGCTGCGCCTGCGCTGCCCTGATTGCGAATCGGTTGTAACCTTCGGTCTGCGTAACATCACCCAACCCAGCACATCCGGACAGAACTCAGCAGAGGAGAATAGCGATAGGCGCGAGTTGACCATATCTTAACACGTTTATCACTCCAAGATTTTGTGATATTGGTTTACAAGCCACATCCTATATATTACACCCTATCCACCTTTTGCGTCAAGGGAAAAATTAGGCATTTCGGGACATTATGTTTTCACGAGGACTAAATCCGAAATACGGTTACTTCGTTTTCAGTGTTTATCGAAATTTGCTTCGTCTTTCTTTAAAATGGATTGATTTGGCGGGATGTCGAAAGGGTCTGTGTTTATACTACCACCCCCTAATCGTCAGGTGAAGGTTCTTTTTTCTTGACAGAAGAAGTGTGAATCGTTTAGACTGAAAATAACTTGATGGATAGGAGCGTCACCTCGAAGGGCAAACCTCAGTCCGCGCTTCCTGCGCTGCGAAGCGTGTCGAGTCCTATTCAACCTCGTGACACAAGCATGCCAAGTCGCCAAGGGAAGTCCCCTTGTCTTTTTACAATATTTGATGTCTCTATCAGTTTGCGTCTCCACGCAGACGCTGAACCTGTTACAGATACATCTACTATGGGTGAGGTAAAGCGGTTATTGAGACCGACCCTATTGAGGTCACGATCCGGGAAAGGACGATCTTAAACACCAACGATTATCAGAGAAAGCAGGAACACTCAGGGCGACATCTCATAAGGAGCATTTAGATGTTTTTAGAAAAGTTGAAACGCCAGTATTTTGGATGGTGTCTTTTTGCTTGTGGTATTGGACTCTTTAACATTATTGAGAATGTGCGAACGTTTAATCCGTTAGGTCTACTTGTGAATGCTTTAATGGTGCTGACGCTGGCATTTATCTGCTATTGCATTGCTTTTGGTATCTCTGCAGTACTCACATTACTTGGCATTGACTTACAAAAGTTATTATCACAGAAGATCATCACAAAACCCGATCAGAAAGGGAAATGAGCGAATGGCACTCAAGGAACACATTGACGACATACGCAAGGATTTAGAACAAAACAATTACACAAGTGAAGCATCGGTTCGTCGAAGCATTGTAGATCCACTGCTCACCGCTTTAGGCTGGTCAACCAATCCGAAGATTGTCATCCCTGAATACTCAATCAACAAGGGGAGAGTGGACTACGCACTCTGCCATCCAGCATTGAAACCCATTGTCTTTATTGAGGTGAAGCGAGTTGGAAACATTGACGGAGCAGAAAAGCAACTCTTTGAATACGCTTTTCATAAAGGCATACCCATCCTCATTCTCACCGACGGACGGAAATGGCGTTTTTTTCACCCATCGGGATCAGGAGACTACACGGAACGTCTCGTGCATGAGTTCGATATTGTTAAAGACGATAGTGAGGAAATTGCGAGTCGTCTAAATAGGTATCTCAATTACGCGTCGATACAGACAGGCAAAGCGATGACAACCATTGCCGAGGATTATCAGAACGTCTTTCGGAACAGAGAGATTCTCAGATGTTTGCCTGAAGCGTGGAATAATTTGGTGTCGGGCGAATCAGAAGATTCAGAGTTTTTAATAGAGGTTGTGAAATCTGAAACCCAACGCTTGTGTGGCAATAGACCTACCAATGAACAGGTCTTTAGCTTCCTCAAGGGTTCAGAGAGAGAAACAGGTAGAATAATGATAGAAGACCCGCCACCGCCGCCAGCCTCACGTCCGAAAAGCAGAACGCGTCGAACGGAGAAGTATACCCCCTATTTTCAAGCACTGCTCGATGAACTTCGAGAACAGCATAAATTTACCAATGCACATCGTCCCGGAAAAGGAAGAAATTATTACTCCTTTGCGTCAGGCACTACAGGCATCAGGTATTTCGCAGGGTTTAACGGAAATGGACAAGTGTATACGGCACTTCATATTAATTTCAGAAATTACGAGAAAAACAAAAACTTCTTTGATGTCCTCAAAAAACGGAAATCCGAAATCAATGCGAAATTCGGCATCCCACTGAACTGGGAACGTCGCGACGAAAGATTAAGATGCATAATTGGTCTGGAGCGTGAAGGCGACATTGAATTCGATGAGCGTGCATTGGAAGCCATCAGAGCATGGCATATCCAAAACCTGCTGAAGTTCAAAGAGGTGTTTACGCCTGAAATACAACGCGCGCTAACGGACTGAAACCTAGCGAGATGGAAAGTGAATAACGAAAACATGCCGTAAAGTTGAGCAGGATACCCCAACGCCCTGCACGCTGATTTGTTTTCTAACGCACGCATCCGCCAAGCGGTCTGTTGAGAAATTCCTGTTAGTCCGTACTCGCTTTTCAGGTTGTGCGGGTCTCCAAAAACAACCTGCTCCTTTTCTGACTGAAAGAACTCCTTTGTGAAGGTAACATCGTACAACGAAACGATGGGCGTTTTCATGTACCGACCACCGAATGTAAAAAGTCACTAACGAAATGACTTACTATAGTTCTCCAACACTACAAACCGGATAGATAGAACGGCATATCCATTAAAGCGAGGTTAGAACTATGAATACAAATAGGCGCAACCAGTTAAAGTTTGGCAATATAAATGTCATCAAGATGATCACAGCAGATCAACTAAAGTGCAAAGTCTCTACTCAAGAGTTAGACAAAATGTTGCATTCATTCAATTATAAGGAGATTTTGATACAACTCGCCAGAATCAATCTCTTTTTCCAGCGCAGCCCTGACTTTCTCAGAGCCCAAAAGACTCTCAAATCAAATTTTTGTAGCATCCCTATGCTCAATAAGATTAGGCAAGGTCTCGTTTTCAGTAGACAAACGACACTTCGCTTGTTAGATATATGTGTGTGTGGGTCTGATTTACACGCCACGCGAACTATTGATCAAAACGATGCGAAGGCAGATTTAGTCAAAGCTTATCTGAATGTTAACGGTTTACTTGATACAGAGTCTTCTATTCTGCCCATGCAAAGAGACGAGGAAATAAAGAAATTATTAGTTGAGATTATTCCAACTATGGAATACGCTATAAACTCGTCCCCTGCGTATGAAACAAAAAAACTGATAGTGCGTATTGAGGAACGCTTGCGTCGTCTTCTATTAGAATCCAAGCAACTTGATGTGAACGAAATTTTTTCGCAGGTGACCGGTTTGAAATTACGAGACTATCAACGTCTCGTTTTTGGGATATTTGCCTTTTACTGGAATTTTACGCCAGAGGAAATTTGCCGTCAAGGCCCGACGGATAAACCACTATTCTTCAATCCGAATGGGAATTCGCCTGCTCTTACACCATTGTTAGAGAAATTGCTATCACATATTTGTATTTCAATAGACGATTTGAACGACAAAGCAGCGAATTTACTCGAATACAAAAACGAGTTTCTCTTATGGCGCGAATATCCACTATTAAGAATAAACGAAAACCAAATCATGTGTATTGACTTCAGTTTTCTTTTAGAAAAACTTCAAACCGGAATATTTTGGACCATTCGTGAGTATCTGAAGGGCAAAAAGGAAATGGGGATTTTTGAGAGGTTATGGGGCGATGTCTTTGAAGATTATACTGCCTCAATAATTCAACGTGGAGTTAATAGTCAAAACCAATCCACGAGAGACGAACTGATTATTAAACCGAAATACGACCAGAAGAAAAAGCAAAATGAATGTTCTGACATAGCAATCTGCAATGACGACACTCTGGTCTTGTTGGAATGCAAAGCATCAACACTATCTGCTCCAGCTAAATTTAGTGGAGATTTTGGCACATTCTACGACAATACAAAGCCTGCTAAAAAAGGTGTAGAACAGTTGTGGAATGCCATCCGCCTGTTAGGAAATAAATCCCAAACTATAAAACAAGAGGTTAAAGGAATTGACACTTCAAAAGTAAAAAAAATCTATCCTGTCTTAGTTCTTTCAGATAATATATTTTCTACCCTACTCATGAATTGGTTTTGGGACAAGGAATTCAAATC
>JAKZUG010000670.1:0-11876 GCA_047516705.1 Candidatus Poribacteria bacterium
AGTGGCGTGCAGGGCAGGTTGGTGATGCTGAAACCCTTGTGTGGTACAGTGTAATCCCACCGCTACTTGCTGTCACGTTAGCGATCGTAACAACTCGGCTGTTTCCGAGTCTCTGTATAGCGGTAGGTGTTGGACTTATACTCTCATGGTATCAAAAAGGTGCTGCGCCGAGCGATTTCTTAGCGGAAGCCGTTTGGTTTGTCCGTGCCGTGAGCGTCGGAAATGACGGAATAGATCTCTTCAATGTCTGGGTAGTGTTGTTTGTTTGTCTTATCATGGCGACGATCTCTGTAGTGGTAGCCTCTGGCGGGATTGGCGGTGTGGTTATTTGGCTCTCTCAGTTTGCGAAGGGACCGCGGTCGGCGCAATTTATCACGGGTTTGATGGGGATACTCATCTTTATTGGGGATTATTCTAATGCGATGCTCGTCGGACCTACGATGCGTCCGCTCACCGATCACCATCGCGTCAGCCGTGAAAAGTTGGCATTTCTCGTGGATTCCACAAGCGCACCGATTGCGGGTCTCGCGTTTGTTAGCACTTGGATCGGTTATGAGGTGGGGCTCTTTGAGGATATAGGGGAGACACTCGGGCTTGGACTTGATGGGTATTCTATGTTTTTTGATGCCCTCAGTTTTCGGTTTTACTGTGTGCTGACCATCATTTTTGTTATCGTCAATGCGCTCAGTGGCAGAGATTATGGTGCGATGCACCAAGCCGAGACACGTGCGCGGCAGACAGGAAACGTTGCTGCACCGGATGCCCAAGCACTTGGACACGCCGCGTCCTTTACCAGTTTACCAAACGCCGTTGTCCAACCCTTTTCAGCGGTTTTACCGCTCTTAACCCTTTTCGGATTGCTCTTGGGTGGTTTCTGGATAGATGGTAAAGGCACGGGATCTATACTCTCGCTAACTTCTTGGCGGAATGCGCTTTCAGAGGCGAACAATGTTATGGTGCTTGCCTGTGCGGCAGCAAGTGCTGTTATTGTTGCGATTGTCTGCGCACGTTTTCTATCAAAACTGCGATTCTCAGAGATCGCCCCCGTCATCTGGAGTGGTATAAAGGGGAGCCTCACGCCGTTGGGCATTCTGTTATTGGCGTGGGGACTAAAAGCGAGTTGCGATAGGCTGGAGACGGGTCAATTCCTTTCTACGATGCTCAGTGATGTTGTATCGCCACTCTGGTTCCCGGTCTTCGTCTTTGTATGCGCATCCGTGACCTCTTTCGCGACTGGCACGAGTTGGGGCACGATGGCGATCCTGATTCCGACTGCGATTCCAGTGGCGTTTTCGCTTGACGGCGATGTTTACGGACTCACGACCATTATATGCCTCGGTGCAGTGCTCGATGGTGCCATCTTTGGAGACCACTGCTCGCCGCTTTCGGATACAACGATTCTCAGTTCTATCGCCAGCAGTTGCGATCCGCTGCACCATGTGAGAACGCAATTGCCCTATAGCCTCACCGTCGCGTGTATCGCGCTGTTTTGCGGTTATCTCCCTGCCGCGCTTGGTATATCTTCAGCGATCGGGATTGCCGGTGGCACAGTCTTAATCGTCTTGCTGTTTTTTGGCGTAGCTCGCAAGCCAAAACTTGCTACATAAACGTATGGGATTTCTGGCTTCCGCAAGCTTCAGGAATCGCGCGGTTCTTAACCACCTATGCCATAGGTATAACAGGTGAAACCATCGCGACCAGGAGGTCGCTCCTACAAAAGACTGGAAGGGGAAAGGAGAATAGATAGTATGAAGGTTGCCCTTGAAGGACAGATAGCAGTTGTTACAGGTGGTGCACAAGGCATCGGTCGCGCTATTGTGGACGCGCTGATTGATAATGGTGCTCATGTAGCAATTGTTGATATTGATGTGCAGGCAGGTAAGAAAACCGCCGAAGAAATTCAGCAAAGTGGTGGGACATGTCTATTTGTAGAAGGTGATGTGTCAGACGCAGCGCAGATGGAAGATGTTGCAGATCGGATTGCCGGACACTTTGGCAAAATTGAGATTTTGGTGAACAATGCCGGAATAAACACCAAGAGCGATAGAGTGCCAATTCATCAATATACCTTAGAGGATTGGCACCGTATTTTGGAGATAGATCTCACGGGTGTTTTCACAACGAGTCGTGCTGTTATCCCATATATCCTTAAATCTCATAGCAGGTCTGGCTCCGAGAACGCTACTGGACGTATTGTTAACATCAGCTCTATTGCGGGGTTGGTGCCGTTGCGTTTGCAGAGTGCTTATGTCGCGGCGAAAGCAGGCGTAGCCAATCTGACGCGTTCAATGGCGTTGGAACTCGGACCGGAAGGGATTTTGGTGAACGCTGTTGCTCCCGGTTCGACGTTGACGCGCGGCACGGAGGCACTCTTTTACGGAGATGATGGCGCATACACAGAAAACGCCGCGAGTCTGTTATCACACATTCCGTTGGGGAGACCCGGCAAAACGACAGAGATTGCAGCAGCGGTGCTCTTTTTTGTTTCGCCAGATGCGAGTTATATCAACGGGAGTGTTCTTGCGGTAGACGGCGGCTGGACCGCTGGCTATACACGGGATTGGTGAATGTGATGGCACATGGCGTGTATTTACTACGAGTGTAACGGCACACGGCGTGTGCCTACTACTTTTATAAAGGAGCTAAAAAATGGCAAAGATTACTATGTTTAAAGGGTATCAAGGCGAGCCTCCTATTCCGAAACCTGCGCATCAGGTACAAGCAAACGTTGTCACAGTCCAAGACGGGGTGCCTGTAAAATACTCGGGTTGTGACGGCATTGGTGTACGTGTCGTGCACCCAGCGAATCCGAACGCGCCTGCAGAAAACTTGGGACTCGTCGTGTTTTTTGTGCCGCCACATGTTGTTCTTGAACCGGGGAGCCATCACACCGAGGAGTGCTACGTGATTCTGAAAGGGAACGGTGTAATGACACTCGCCGGTGAAAAGGTGCCTGTTGAAGCGGGTACATTTATCCATCTCCCACCATGGTGTGAGCACGGGATTGAAAATACTGGTGATGAATCGATGGAGGTGCTGATCTGTACCTCTCCGCCAAACCCATAAATGGAGCGGGAAAGCATTGTTCTGGGCGACCAAATACTTGATTTAGGGCTTACTCGTGCCTCCTCATAGGCATTTTGTATTTTTAATTCAACTTTTTCCACATATTTTCGTTAAATAAGTATCTTAAGTGTTTAACGTATGCTGGTATACCACGCCTTTAATCCGTGGGGGTTGATTTATGTATGATAGGTCAAGTTCAGGTCGCGAGAGAGGATCCCGAAGGGGCATGAGCTCCTTTGGTGGGAAGTCGCGATTCCGGAAGCAAGACTATGAGCCATTAACGATAATGGAAGAGGTCCCTGAACTCCTGAAAGAACAGGCGGAAGCACTGTTTGAAACAGGGGAAGAAATCAAAGTCGCTGTTTCAACAGACCTGCGCTTTGATAGCACCTACGGCAAAGATTGGCTGTTAGTTACAAATAAGCGGCTCATTGCTTTCAATCAGAATGGTACCTTTGGACACCACATGCGAGAGGTGCCGCTCACATCCATTGAAGATGTTGAAATTCTTGAGATGTATGGGAATAACATCCTCAAAGTGAGTACTGAGGACAATGCTTTTGAATTGGCGCGCTACTCAAAACGGTTAACCCCGAAGTTTAATCTTGCTGTCTCAGAGTTGGAGGGATTGGTTCCACAGAGGGAAGCGAACGCAAACGGTAGACCCCGCGGTGGACGTGGTCCAGACGGCATGCAACCGGGTGGTGATAAGAGCCGATGTGAAAAGTGTGGTCAGCCTATCCCGAGTTGGTCGGGGGTCTGTGTCAATTGTGTTGAGAAACGAAAACTCATTTTTCGCCTCATCAAGTACTCTTCTCCTTTTTTGTATGTTGTCGTGCCGGCGTTCCTCATAATGATGGTAGTCCGTCTCGTTGGACTTTACCCGCAGATACTCGGTAGGGATCTGATTGACAAGATTCTGAATCCGGTTGGACATGCTATCACTTCAAGGTTGCCAATTCCGGAGACAGATTGGGGACACCTGCAAGGCGCGGTGAATTTACTAAGTGAGTGGTTCGGCAGTATGCCAGTTGGTGGTAGTTTCGGGCATTTGATGGGGATTGTTCTCCTGATGGCAGGTATTCACGTGTTCACGATGGCGGCCTCGGCTATACGCGGATATATGATGGCATGGGTGGGACAGAATATCACTCGCAGCCTTCAAAATGAAACCTATGAACATCTGAACGCACTCTCTATTGATTTTTTTCAGGAACGGGATACTGGGAATTTAATGTCAAGGATCACGCACGATGTATCGCGGCTCCGAGATTTTATTGCTAGCGGGTTACAAGATATTGTCGGCGATTCGCTCACTATTATCTTTATGTGTATGATCATGTTCTATTTCAATTGGAAACTTGCGCTCTGGACGTTGATACCTATTCCCTGTCTTATCTTCTTCACAATCTTCTTTGGACACAAAATGAGCAAGGTGTACCATGTCTTATGGAAACGGTATGCGAACATTAGCACGATTCTCGCTAGCACGATTCCGGGGGTCCGTGTTGTCAAGGCATTTGCCCGCGAACGTTATGAGATAAATCGGTTTAGCGAATTGACACATCAGGTATTTAGCGGTGAGATGAACGCTGCGAAACTTGGGACGCTTTACCGTCCGATTATGGAATTTATCGTCTTTTCTGGTCGTATCATAATCTGGTTGGTCGGTGGGTGGCAGATTTTCCAAGGTGATTTGACCCTTGGTACCTTAGTCATGTTTCAGAATTATATGATGGGATTTTTTAGACCTGTGTCTACTCTCTGTCAGATGAACGAAAGATTTATCCGAGCAGGCACCTCCGCCGAGCGTGTGTTTGAAATTATGGATACACCGCCGAGCATTGCTGATAAAGACGATGCGGTGGCTCTTGGGAATATCCGTGGTGCTGTTGAATTTCAGGATGTCTATTTCTCTTACGATAGCGAAAAGAATGCCCTCAATGGTGTCAGTTTTGAAGTACAACCCGGTGAAATGATAGGGTTGGTTGGCCACAGCGGTGCGGGGAAAAGCACGCTTATCAATCTCATTACCCGGTTCTACGACCCGAACGATGGCGTAATAAAAATTGATGGTCATGACAATCGCGATATTAAGGTTAAGACGTTGCGCCAACAGATCGGTGTTGTGTTGCAAGATCCCTTCTTGTTCCAAGGCACGATAGCCGAGAATATCGGTTACTCAAAACCGGGGGCATCTCGGATGGAGATTATTGCTGCTGCAAGAGCAGCAAACGCCCACGATTTTATCGTCAAGTTTCCTGATGGTTACGACACGATGGTAGGTGAAAGAGGTACCCGGGTCTCTGGTGGTGAGCGGCAGCGTATCTCTATTGCACGCGCAATTTTGAAAAACCCGCGCATCCTTATCTTAGACGAAGCCACTTCGTCCGTTGATACCGAAACGGAGTCTAAAATTCAGGAGGCGCTGCAGCGACTCGTCAGCGGGAGAACTGTGTTTGCTATCGCGCATAGGCTGTCAACCCTTAAGTACGCCGATCGGCTTATTGTGTTGAAAGATGGAACAGTTGACGAAATAGGAACCCATGAGGAACTGCTCGCCGAAGCGGGTACCTACGCGAACCTGTGTGAGAAGCAGACTGAATTATCAAAGATTCGTGCATGGTAATCTGACTTTAGAAGAAGGAGGCACGCTAATGAAGGAAGCGATCGAGGTAATTGATGAGTTAGAGTTCCTTGATGCGAGCCATGTCAGAATTGAGCGGAACGCATTTGAAGAACTCGTCGTCCAACTTCCGGACGGGACAACCCATAAGAAGGTTGAGCCGATTTGTGCTTTTCCTATAAGCGAGACGAGCCGATATATTTCCCTCATAGATGAAGAATCTAATGAGATCGGTATTATTGAGGATATAAAACATCTCCCTCGCGCGTCCCGCGAGGTTCTCATTGAGGAGTTACAGAAACGCTACTTTATGCCGAAGATTACCAAAATCCACGAGTTGGATGGACAATTCGGGATTACGCAGTGGGTGGTTGAAACCTCCCAGGGGGATGTAGAATTCGGTGTGCGTTCCCGATACGATATTGTCACGCTTGAAAACGGGCGTGTGCTGATCAAGGATGCAGATGGTAACCGGTATGAAGTTGAGAACTACCATAAGTTGGACCCGAAAAGCCTTGCCCTACTTGAAACGCAGATATAGGAGTACTATCGGTTAGGAGAAGATATGGAAAGTGTAAGAATTGAACGGATTGAATGGGCCCGCTTAACAGGCGAGCGCCCGCGAAAAGCCGGTTGTAATTCGCGGCTCGGTGAACATGGGCTGCATGTCCGTCCGGCTATCGCTCGTCTAACGACAGCGGATGGGGTTAGCGGCTTCGGGGTTTCGTCGATTTCGCATGAAAAAGCGGAAGCGATCGTCGGATTTCAACTCAGCGATGCTTATGACGCAGAGGGTGGTGTCACTGAAGAGTTCAGGATGCTGGAGTATCCGCTCTGGGATTTAGTGGGACAGTTAGCACAAAAACCGGTGTATGCAATGCTTTCCAGACAGAATGGTGAGTTTCGCGCGCCATGCTACGATACTTCGCTCTACATTGATGACTTGCACCTTGAAGATAATGCTGAAGCCGCGGCACTCATCGCTTCCGAGGCATTGGAGGGAAAGGCACGTGGACATAACGCCTATAAGATCAAAGTAGGACGTGGCGCGATGCACATGCCTCTTGACAAAGGGACACAGCGGGATATTGATGTTATCCATGCCGTGCGCGAGGCTGTTGGACCCGATGCTACAATTTTGATAGATGCAAACAACGGCTATAACCTCAACCTTACCAAGCAAGTCTTAGGTGGGACCGCCGATGCAAATGTCTATTGGATGGAAGAGGCGTTTCACGAGGATGCACGCGTCTATAGTCTGCTGAAGGAATGGCTGAACGCTGAAGGACTGGAAACTCGCATCGCTGATGGCGAGGGTGGGGCATCACCACACCTTGTAAATTGGGCGAAAGACGGACTGATTGATATCGTGCAATATGATATATTTAACCCTGGCTTCTCACGCTGGCTTGAGTTGGGACCCGAATTGGATGCAGCCAATGTTGGCACAGCACCACATCACTATGGCGGTCACTACGGCAATTATGCCACGTGTCATCTTGCATCGAAGGTGGAACGGTTTGAGTTCGTCGAATGGGATCATGCGACGACTCCGGGTATAGATGATTCTGGATATTCAATATCGAATGGTTATGTGAATGTGCCACAAAGTCCCGGTTTCGGATTGAATTTGGAAGAAACCCCCTACCAAAAAGCACGTGAAGAGAATGGGTTTGAGGTGTGTGCGTAGCGGTAATTGATACCACCTCTAGTAGTACAAACATCTTGCTCTTTACAATGCCAAGTCGTTGTAAATTTCGCGAGTAGGAGATAAGATCGATGCGCTGGAAGGCGTTTTTTCAATCAATATTTGATTGGCGTAGGTCGAGATTATCGAAGTTTTTAGAGTTTCCGTTGGAATCCCTTATATTTAGCATTGGTGTGGTGGCGGTGTTAATTCTAATAAGTTGGATTGCCGGAGGATAGGAGAGATATGCGATCTCCTTGAGTTCTTAGCGACAGTGCTTACTGAAGTCAACGCGATTCTGGATGAACAGTCTCCAAACGTAACAGGAAATTAAGAAAAACTACAGGGGAAACAGGACTATGGCGTATTTGACAGAAACAGACAAAGCATTCTTTAAAGAAAACGGTTATCTGGTTGTGCGCGGCGCGCTGGAACAGGAAGCGATTGATGCTGCACTTGACAGGCTCTGGGATGCACTCGACGAAGATAGGAACGACTCGGAGTCTTGGATTCGTAAAGGTTATCGTACGGTACCTGTCGGTGGTGAAGACGTTATCGCTGGTACAACATACAATAACCGAGTTTTCGCTATGGCGGAAGAACTCGTCGGCAAGGATAAATTGCATCCGAGTGGTGGTGCAGGTCCGCATATCAATTTTCCGGATCCAGACAGAGAATGGCGCGAACCCGGGGGACATCTTGACGGTTACCACACCCCTACGAGCGGTGTGCCGAAAGGTGTCGTCGGTTCGTTCACGCTCGGCGCGACGGTTTATCTTGACACGGTTGAAAAACAGGGGGGTGGGTTTACCGTCTGGCCCGGGATCCATCGGATTTGGGCAGAATATTTCAGACACCATGACCTGGATAGCCTCCCCGGCGGTGGTGCCCCGTTCGATTTAGGACCGAGCTATGAATTCACAGGTGGTGCTGGCGATGTCTGTTTCTGGCATCATCAGATGAGTCATACTGCTGGTCCTAACTGTGGTCGCAACGTCAGAATTGCACTCATCAGCAGGTACCGGCGAAAAGATCTCGACCAGATTAAGTTTGAGACCCCTGAGGATATGTGGAAATATTGGGATGGGATTTCATAGGATTGACACGTTATAAACACACCTCTTTATGAAAACAGGCGAGGTTGTAAACCTTGCCAGCGAAGAGGGGTAGATCCCGCAAAAATCACTCCTACTGACACAGTCAAATTTTAATTGGTCAAACAAATTGATATATGGTACGCTATTATTAGTCTGTTTTTTAACGAAAACAACATTAGAGTTATTTATAGTAGATTTTAGAATTACTACATTTCGTCAAAACTGGATTAGGAAATTTGGAAATGGACCTCTATATGAACCCTTCCGAAATCTCAAAAATAATAGGCGTGGAAGAGGGAATCATCAACCGCACATTAGAACGGCGAGATGTGGAGATTGAACCCTATCTACGTATCGTTTCTGCTTCGTCTGATGAACTCGGAGGTTCCACAAAGCCACAAATGCAACTACGTGTTGATGGACTCGCGCCGCTAATAAAAAAACTCACCTATAATATTACAACAGATGATATTATTGAAAATCTCAGCTGCCAAATTATTGATATTACTTACCTACGGGAAACTTGCGACAAATTGGAAGCGGAAAATAAAGCACTTGTCGCCGAAAATACGCAGCTTCGAGAGATGATTGAATCTTTCCAAACCGAAAGAGGCGATTGGTCAACACAAGTTGAGGATTTAACAAGTCAATTGACGCGGCAACAATCTAAAAGTTGGGTAACCCGCTTGTTGAAACGGAAAGATTGAGCAAATTTAGGTGGGTGAGACTACAGATTCCTGAGAGATCGCTATGACGAAAGAAAAACGAAATCAACTGATTGCAATCGGTTTCTTCGTAATTGGTATTATTTTTCTCTATATAGAGGGTATCTCACGACTACCGGCGATTATCACACAAAACGCTGTTCTGCTCAAGGGCATCGCGCTGGTGCTGCTGAGTATCGCTGCTATCCTCGGTGGGACTGCCTTTGAGAACAAACAACGAATCGCTATTATATCCGGTATTGGTTTGGTCATTGGATTAGGATTTCTCTATGTGTCTATTCCATCAGTTCTACGCGGTTCGGCATTTCATATACTATTCGCCTCTGCTATTGCATTCGGTATGACGACAACTGCGAAGCGGATTGCAACTATGGGTGCAGCACTCTTGGCATGTGTCGGGTTCGTCTTCCTTTACCAACCCTTTTTTCCATCACTTGGTGGTACTGCCCTACACCTACTTCTACCCGGCATAATCGTTTTTTCGATTGTCTTTTCGCAGAAAACCTTGTGTGAACGCTTCTCTATTGGTTTAATCGCGCTGGGTTTGATTGCACTCTGCCAACCGTTTTTCATGTTATTTTTTCAAACCGGCTTTCAGTTGTTGCTTACGGGCTTAACAGGATTTATTGTCGCAGCACACCGTTAAGACAGTCCGTGTGATCGTGCTTTTGAATCGGTTTCCAGAGGGAACTCTTGCCAAACAGAACCCATAGTTCCAAGACGAAAAAAGTTGTGATAGTGGGTGCCGGTATCATCGGTGCCACGCTCGGTTATCATCTGTCCCGACGAAATGGTGTTACTGTGACGCTTCTGGAGCGTGATGTCCCTGGTGCAGGCGCGTCCGGACACTCTTTTGCATGGGCAAATGCTTTTGGAAAAGACCCACGCGATTATCACACACTCAATCGGCGTTCGTTAGATATGTGGTACCGGTTGGCACATCAACTTGATGCGGATATTGGTATCCACTACGGCGGTGAAATGCGGTGGGAGAACGACCCGCAACGTGCAACGCAGCTGCGTGAACGTATCCAACAGATCCAAGCGTGGGGGTATCCGTGTCGTCTTATCACCTCTGACGAAATGTTAGCACTTGAACCATACCTACACCCCGGTACTGTGTTAGCTGCGTCCCTCTCCGAAGCAGATATCCACATCGAAACCGATATATTTATTGATGTTTGTCTCCGGCGTGCGCGCGAAGCAGAGGCAGTTGTGTATGCGCAAACCAGCGTCACAGGCTTTGTCATTCGTAACGGCAATATCGCCGCTGTGAAAACGACCAATGGAGAATTTCCATGCGATGTTGTTGTCTTAGCAAGCGGTGTTCAGACGACCGAACTGGCTTCTCTGGTACAAGCCTATATTCCGCAGCAACGAAGTCCTGGCATTGTTATTAAGACAACACCGTGCGCTGAGGTTTTACACAACGTAGCAATCATTCACGCACCGTCAACGGATGCGCACCATCAACACCTCCACCTCCGACAATTGGCTGATGGGAGTCTCAGAATCGTGCAGGGAACCCAAGAAGGGATAAACCGTGATGACTCGCAACAGCACGCCGATGCACTGCTTGATCGTGCCAAGACCTACTTGCCAGCGATAGCGGACGCGAAGGCGATTCCGACACCTGTAGGTTATCGTCCGATGCCGCTTGATGGATTTCCGGTGCTCGGATTTACTCAAACGGTGCCGAACCTGTATATTGCGCTTATGCACAGTGGTGTGACGTTGGCACCTTTGGTGGGTGAAATAGCAACGTTAGAAATCGCAGATGGTGCGCAGGTGGATTGGTTCCTACCCTATCGACCAGAACGGTTTGGGTAGGCTGTTGGTTTGAACTCAGTCACAATACCTAACAATAGCAGATACTTCCAGGCAGATGACAATTGAGTCGAGCAAGGGACAGACTGAACGGTTGGCGCAGCTTGCAAAGGGTTCTCGGTAGACCCACAAGAATTGATGGATGCTACGATTAATTAAAAAGAAGAAAAATTTTACCTTAACTTATCAGATTTACCCGCCAAAACCCAATTCTTTAGTTTGCCCCTTCCTCGCTTTCCAGTAACGGGTGGGGACCCCGGGATGTAGTCGGGGTCCTTGTTTGTCAGACCAGGGCGTGAAAAATAAATCTAACATTTTTTATAGGTTGTGGTATACTCTTCTTAGTATTGTTGGTAGAGAATATGACCCACGCTACAAGGGGAGGTCTCTATCATTGCCAAGTTATCAATAAATTGCAGAAGTACCCAGTTAGGAGGGTTTTGGCACGATTGGAATGCCATGATTTAGACAAAACCCTCTAAGATTAAAGCAACGAAGGAGATAAAGATGTTAAGTGCAAGAAAATTTTCACCGATTCAACTTTTTACGCGAATTGCTATTTCTGTTTCCATCTTGATGTTTGTATCAGTTCTCCTTAGTTTTGGCGGGGAAATCCTTGATGACTTTGATGATGGTGATACAGAAGGCTGGGAACGCTCCCCACAGAATCGAGATAGCAAGTCCTTCTGGGGTATAGAGAAAGGGAACACTTTAGTCACCTTTGATCCAAAGGGCCTCGTGTGGAGCGAGGCAATCTCCTAGTTCAATTTTACCGGCGAGGGTTTAAAAGTTGGTACCCCAAACAAATGGACGGACTATGACGTGGAGGTTGATGTGCGGCACAAAGA
>JAKZUG010000671.1:0-14493 GCA_047516705.1 Candidatus Poribacteria bacterium
GTGGTAACGTGAGTCTACCCAACTGCGTCTCTGGGGTCATCAATGTCGCTGTCCACTTTTCCACATCAACATGCCATTCTGCGAGACCGCCTTCAGGCATCTCAGATGCCACATAGTGTGGATCGAGAACATGGGGGGCAACAACCATAGCCGTCCGTCCCATCGAACGATTCGGGACGATCCGATCAAAATGGACTGATAACGTATCACCGGGTTCCGCCGATTCAATATAAAATGGACCTGTTTGTGGGTTTCCTCTTTCGGTTACCTGCGTATCTGTGGCATCGTAGCCTGCGTTATCCACAGTTGTTGTGAAAACAGTATCGCCACTTTCAATATGGAGCACCGGTTCGTGCGCGCCAATTGCTGTATGATAGACTGTCGGTTCAAAGTAATGTGTTGCCATTTCTGAAATTCCTCCTGCTTGGGACTTTTCGATGTGGTGTGTCATTTCTGGATTTTGCTATGCAAAAGTGTCAATAATATACCACGTTTGAGAGGCACCGTCAAGATAGGAACATTCAGTTTTGGCTTTCCAAAAAACATTTGACATCCCAAAACCTCTATGGTAAACTCTTAAAAAATTAAGAAGGTATTGTCCACATAATGGTTTGGTTTCCTTGTTCGTTTTAGAAGAAACCCCCTAAATCCCCTTATCATGGGACTCTGCGTATATCCGTACCATTAGTTAGGCAACACCGTCAAAATTAAAACAATCCAAATGGAAAAGGATTCAGCATGAAACAAATCTTTAAACGCACAAGCAGTGTGGTCTTAACAGTTTTCGCGCTTTTTACTTTGCTTACAAACGCCAATGCCGCACACAACTGGACAGAACAGATTGCCGCCTTCAAACCGATGGTGGTGAATATAGAAACCTCCTCGGAGGTCGTCTTTGAGACGGAAGGGAAAGGCACGAGTTTTGCCACCGGTTTTGTTGTAGACGCGGAACGGGGTATAATTGCCACAAACAGCCATGTCACCGGCAGCAGCCCTTCTTACGTCAAAATCAACTTTCACGACGGTAGTTTTACGGAAGCACAAATTCTGTACTACGATCCAACACACGATTTCGGGTTTTATCAAATTGATCCCGCCGAAGTTGATTTTGAACTCCAAGCCGTTGAACTCGGCGAATGGGGGAAACTCTCCCTCGGGGACGAACTCCTGCTCATCGGCAACAACGAGAAAGAGGAGTATTCAATCAAATTCGGGACGATCGCAAACCTCAACGTCAATAAAGGTGACCGGCACTCCAGTTATATTCACACCACTTTCGACCGGACAGGCGGCTCAAGCGGAAGTCCTGTGTGGAATACCGCAAGCCAAGTGATCGCTATTCATGCACGCGGCACCGATACCTCCAGTTTTGAACTGCCGATCGATTACCTTTTCGATGCACTTGAGTTGATTCGGAACAAGATGTCGATCCAGCGCGGCGAGATCGGCGTGGATTTAGAACTCATCTCTATTGGCGAAGCCGTCAAACACTTTAATTTCCCCGAGGCTTTGCGAAAAGAGATAGGGCCTTCCAAAGCCGGAACGCCAAAGGTCATCCAAATTGAATCTATTGTACCGAGGACAACCGGTGAAACCATCCTTCGCGCATCCGATATTATCTATCGCATCAATGATCAACTCATCAAGGATGACCTCTATACCTTCGATGCCGTCCTGAATCAGAACGTTGGGAAAAGCGTTAATTTGGACATCTATCGGAACGGAGAAAACCTGAGTCTTGATGTCCCCGTGGAGGATTTGGAAGCGAAGAAGGTACGTCGATTTGTCAGGTTTGGCGGTGCGATCTTTCACGATATTACGCCACGACTACGCGGCATGCTCTTCCTCGGTGCCGATGGTGTCTATTTACCCCATGCTGTTGCGGGTAGCAGTTTTTCGCGTGTCGGTGTCCAAGAACGAAATGGGAACTCTAAGGTCGTGATTCTTGATATTAACGGAAAACAGATTCGTAGCTTAGATGACTTCATTGAAGCGTGCAAAGCGATTACGGATGGACAGCATACATACGTTGTGGTCCGGGATTTCAATCTATTTGACAGTTCACCAACACCGAAGAGTTTAACAGTCAACCTCAAATTTGGTCCATTGCAACAGTTTGAATGGAATCAAGAGGTATTGGACTGGGAAGAGGTAGGTGATGAATAGTTATCAGTTGTCGGTTGTCAGTTATCAGTTAAAGAAGGTTTGGCTTAACCCTAACATGTCTTAACTGACTGCTGATTACTGAAGGCTAATTGCTATTCCGATAAAATCTGATGCGGAGGGCTTCTCAAAAATTCGGGCATAGTCAATGTGTATGCCTTTCCACGCAACCCCTATTCCGACTGTAAATGCCCCGTTTGAAAAGCCGAGTCGGATAGGGACAACGGGAAACCGATCCCACTCGGCACCGATGTACAACTCTGGCGTTGCTCTGTCGGTAGGGAATGCAACATCCACAGAGAATTGGTACGCAGCGTAGCGGTAAGCGGTACCGAGCGTCAACCATTGAATACCAGAACCTTCGAGGTTTTGTGCAAGGCATCCGAATTTGAGATTCGGTCGTGGTTTGAAAAGCAACCCGATGTCATAGTTTGTCTGGTACCCGAAGAATTGATAAACATCGGAGGGGTGTCTTCGCTTAAACTTGAGGCTCAGCCCTACGGAGACGTACGATCCGAGTTGGCGCGCGATGCCGTAGTAATTGAAATCAGGGACACCACTATCAACGCCGATGGCGATTTTGTTGCCCCAGAAAAGACTGTAACCGCGGTAGCTATAGCCGATACCTTTCGGGTCGAACCGATAATCCTCTCGGTTGTAAAACTTATTGACACCGAAAAGTTTCACACCTTGCCACTGGATGAGTCCAGCAGGATTCCAAAAACCGGCAGTAGCATCATCAGCGACAGCGGTGAAGGCATTTCCCATCGCTAATGCACGCGCACCGACATAGAGCGGACGCGCCGATTCATAAGGTCTTTTGTCAGGGGCTGTCTGCGCAAATACCGGTGTTACCAACCATAGGAGACATAGGACAGCGTAGGTAGTTTTCATTGTCGGTAATTTAGCACGAAACGCCCAATATAGCAAGGGAATGGTTGACCGATAACTAACAAATGCAAGACACGCCAACTGGCACGCTTTACCTCGTTAGCACACCGATCGGGAATTTAGAGGACATCACCCTGCGTGCGCTACGTATCCTCAAGGAAGTAGACCTCATTGCTGCTGAGGATACGCGCCAGACACGTCGCCTGCTAACGCATTACGACATTCATACACCCCTCACAAGTTACTTTGAAGGAAACCAGCAAGTGAAGTGCGACAAACTGATTGATCGCATGAAAACAGGTGAGGCGATTGCCCTCGTCTCAGATGCTGGCACGCCTATCATTTCAGACCCAGGGTATCCGCTCCTGCGTGGATGTATCACCTCAGAAATTCCGATTGTCCCGATTCCCGGTGCGTCAGCAGTCATCACAGCAGCATCTGTCTCTGGACTACCGCTGCATAACTTTACCTTTGAAGGCTTCCTCTCCCCAAAATCGGGAAAAAGAAAGCGTCAATTAAGTGTACTCACCGATGAAGAAAGAACGTTAATTTTTTTTGAATCTCCGCACCGTCTCTGTCGCTTCCTTGAAGATGTCTTTGAGGTGATGGGTGAACGCGACATTGTCGTTACACGCGAGTTGACCAAAAAATTTGAAGAGATATTCCGTGGGAGTGTCAGTGAAGCATTGGAGAAATTTCGAGAGACTGAGCCGCGCGGGGAGTTTACGATTCTTATTGCTGGGAAAGGGAGGAAAGATGACAGTTGATGGAATCTCACAAATTGCCGTTATCGGTGCAGGGTTGATGGGGCACGGCATCGCGCAGGAATTCGCAAGCGCGGGCTATCATGTCCTTATGCACGATGTCACCGACGAAAACCTTGAAACCGCACGCACTCAGATTGAGAACAACCTCGGCGTGCTTGCTGAAAACGCCGTTATTGAAAAAGAGAATATCGCTCCGACATTACAGCGGATTCAGACTGCCACCGAACTGTCCACAGTTGCCGAAAACGCCGATTTTGTCATTGAAGCCGTCACCGAGAATTTGGCGTTAAAACAGCAGATATTTGAGGAATTAGATGCAATCTGTCCACCCCACACAATTTTGGCAAGCAATACGACCGCATTGATGCCAAGCCAGATCGGTCTAAACGCAAAACGCACGGATAAGATACTCAATACGCACTATTTTAATCCACCCTACCTGATTCCGTTGGTCGAACTCATTCGCAGCCCTGACACTTCCGATGAAACCGTTGCGGTGACGTTTGATCTCTTAACGGCTATCGGGAAAACGCCTGCAATTATTGAGAAAGAAGCACTCGGTTTCGTCGGACCGAGATTGCAAGCCGCCCTCATTCGAGAAGCGTTCGCAATCGTAGAACAGGGCATCGCCAGTGCAGAAACCGTCGATCTTGTCGTACGTAACAGTTTCGGACGCAGACTCAGCGTCGCCGGTCCTTTTGAGGTCTTTGAACTCGCAGGGTGGGACCTTGTACTTGCCGCCTTTGAAGAACTCTATAAAGACCTTAACAGTTCGTCTGACATCAATCCACTCCTCCGACAGATGGTTGAATCCGGTAAACTCGGTGTAAAATCTAAAGAAGGCTTCTACAGTTGGACAGATGATAAAATACAGGAACTTCGAGACCGGATGAATCGCGCGTTGATACAGCAAGCAAAAGATGTATAAAGTAGTAGGCAGATTCCGATCTGCCGTTCATACATGCAAGGTAGTAGGTAGACTCCGATCTGCCGTTCATACATGCAAGGTAAGATATTAGACAGGCTCCACGCTACCATCCGCAAAAAGCATCGTATTATATTGCTACTTGTGCTGCTAATTGGTATAATCTTGCTCGGAGTCTACCATAAACGGGTTTGGGAATATCTCCTTGAGCTTACTGCGGCTTTTCAGAGTATTGAAACAGCGCGTGCTTACATAGCGGGTTATGGTGCGCTTGCGCCTGTGGTATCAGCGATTCTCATGATTTTCCAGAGCGTGATTGCGCCGCTGCCAGCGTTCCTGATTACCTTCGCAAACGGCACACTTTTCGGATTCTGGTGGGGTTCGCTCCTGTCTTGGAGCAGTTCAATGGTCGGCGCAGCACTCTGCTTCTATATTGCCCGCGCCCTCGGTATCCAACGCGTGACACGGCTCATTAGCCAGCCGGTAGTTGACAAAACGAATGATTTCTTTGAAAAATATGGCACTTATGCTATCCTTATTGCTCGCTTGATTCCGTTCATCTCTTTTGATGTTGTCAGTTATTTTGCAGGGGCGACCCGGATGAGGTTTCTCGGTTTTTGGATTGCCACCGGCATCGGTCAAATGCCAGCGACCTTGGTTTATTCTTACCTCGGTGAGAGCGCGTCGCCACACATCAAATGGATACTGTTTGTTTTTGGTATCGTCATCGCAGTCTCAATAATAAAATGGCTAATGCGGAAATAGTCTTCAGTTATCAATTCTCGGTTTTCAGTTAAAAGAGGGTCTCTTAAACGCAAACGTCTTAACTGACGGCTGATAACTGAAAACTGACAACCATTACAAAAGGAGAATTCAAAATGGTTCGTATAGGTGTAGTTGGAGTCGGTGGCATGGGTAACGGCCATTGCAACGCGCTCCCTAACGTTGAAAATTGTGAATTTGTAGGCGTGGCGGATCTTCGCTTAGATGCAGCGCAAGCCGTCGCAGAACGACATAATATTCGCGCCTTCCAAGACTATCAAGAATTATTTGCTGTTGTGGATGCCGTCGTCGTAGCGACACCACCGATAGCACATACACAAGTCATCGTTGATGCGGCGGAGGCGGGGGTGCATGCTTTCTGCGAAAAACCGCTCTCCTTGACGCTTGCTGAGGCAGATGCAATGATTGAAGCATCGGATAGTGCCGGCACGCATCTGATGGTTGGGCAGGTGCTACGCTTCTATCCTGTCCATGAACTCGGTAGACAAATGGTGGACAATGGCGACATCGGAGACATCACCTACATCGAAACCGACTACTCGGGTCCATATAACGCCCCGCGCGGCCGACCCGAAAGTTGGTACGGCACTGTCGGCGGACTGTTAGAAAACGGCATCCACAAATCCGACCTGATTAACTGGTTCGGTGGCACTGCCTTGACCGTCGCCGCTGAGGTAGGGAGTTTCTCCGGACACGACGATTGGGAGGATTACACTATCTCACTCATCCGTTACGATTCGGGCGCGGTCGGTATTTTGCGGTGGGGCGGTTTTCTCGGCGCGCGCGGTACCAACGATACGATTATTGATGGGACCGAAGGCTCGCTCCGTTTAAATATGTCAGCTGATCTCGCCTATCTCAAAAAGCGCGGCGGCGACTGGGAGGAAATTGTTCCAAATCGCGAGGGACCGCACGGTGTCGTCGGTGAGTTAACCCATTTTGTTGATTGTGTCCGAGAAGATAGAACCCCCATGATTGACGGCAGGGGTGGAAAACACGCCGTGGAAATTGTTTTGGCAACTTATCAATCGGCAAAAGAGAAAACCAAAGTCGCATTGCCAATGGAATAATGGCTATCAGCCATCGGTATTCTATTGTCGGAGGATCTTGTTTCTCAATAATAGTTATCGGTTATCAGTTGTTAGTTAAGAAGAGGGCTTAGCACGCGTTGAGACCTTTTTTAACCGATAACTGACAACTGGTGACTGGCAACTATTTAAAAAATGCTCTTCCTTGTTCTCAACATTATCCTGCTGTCCGGATTCGGGCTCTTTCTCAAGCATGCCAAGAACAACCAACAGCGCCTAAACCCGATCGGCTTTGTCAACTATCTCACCGCGTTCTTTATCAGTGTCTGGGTCCTCTCGCAAGAACAAGACTTTGAGTTCTCAAAACTGACCTTCGCTTTAGGCATATCAAACGGCGTGACCTACGCCGTCGGGTTTGAGCTGTTCACTATCGGTATCCGACTCAGTGGGATTGTCGTCACGGCTGCACTTGTCAGGCTATCCATTGTGATACCGATTCTGGTGTCGATATTGTTTTGGCAAGAGATTCCGAACCTTTGGCAGACCATCGGACTTCTCTTGACTTTTCTGGCGATTCCGTTCCTTAGCCAACGGGAAAAGGAACCGACCTACACATTTACACCCGATAAACCCGAAGTGAGTCAGGGTTTAGGGTACGCCGTTGTTATCACGATTCTACTTGTCACCGGTATCTCGCGGCTCACCATGAAAGCCTTCAATGAGATGTGTCCTATCGACGAGAAATCGCTCTATATGACGCTGCTTTTCGGGGTCGCTACGGTTGTGTACCTGGGGGTGTGTCTCTATCAGAGAATATGGCCCAATTGGTGGGAAGTTGCCTACGGCGTGCTGATAGGTGTATGTAATGTCGGTGGGAGTTGGGCACTGCTTATCGCCTTGGATCAAGTCAGTGCCTTAGTCGCCTTTCCGATGTCAAGTTCCGGTGGTGTATTGTTCACAATGTTCGTCGGTATGGTATTCCTCCATGAGCGGCTGAGTCGGACATCACTCATCGGTGCGCTGCTCGCAATCGTCGCGTTAATCTTCGTCAATCTGAAAACATAATATTGTATGAGCGATCGCCTGATCGCTATACCCCTACGACCTCCGAATCTCGACCCTCTTCCGTATGAGCGATCTCCTGATCGCTACACCCAGCACTTTAACTTATACCCAATTAACGTGATTAGAAGTCTTTTGATCAAGTCAGCATTGCGAGGCACAGGGACCTCGCGCTACAAATAGGGTTAATTTGGTATTACTTACGAAAACCCTTGAAACCTTTTCCACAATTTCAAGCAATTTTGCCAATTTTTTGATGAAAATTCAGATTTTTTCATTTTTTTTTACCTCGTTTACGGACTGAAAGCCGAATCCTTTAGGTTTGGGATGAAAGTCCGCCCTCATTAATTAGACCAAACGCCTGAAAAAAGATTTGACATTTGGTCTAAAATGTAGTCTAATATTATGACATCGTGAGCGGTGGATTCCACCTCCCGCTTGGGAGTGCCACCGCCCCGTTTGGAAGCGGTTATCACGGTGTAAAAGAAATTCACTACGTCAAAAAGTTGTCCAACTAAAGACGGTGTTTGCACGGTTAACCCATAGAGATGATGATTACCAAGGTAGCTCGCGCGTTTCTTACACGCGCGGGCTCCACTTATGTTATTCCATCTCGGTATGATGGTTGCTAAAGAACCTTGAGGACCCTTTTGGTATGCTACCCGAAGTTTTAGAGGGAAACCCTTTACCAGAACACGCTCTCTGTTTACCGCATGGAGCGTTTGCCCGGTTAGGAAAAGGTGGTATCGCCGATGCCGCGGTCTCTCCCGACGAAAGTCTGATTGCCGTGGCATCTCGTATCGGTGTGTGGTTGTACGATACACATACCGGCAACTTTTCTTCATTGATTGCTGTGGCGGAAACAGGCATTGTCTCGGCAGTTGCTTTTTCTGCCGGGAATACCCGACTTGCTGTAGGAGATTGGGATGGAAAAATAACGCTGTGGGATATTAATACCCAGGAGAAATTTGCGACTTTCAATGCTAAAGGCATAGTGGAGTTGATTGTAATCTCTCCAGATGGCAAATATATGGCAGCAAGTTTTCAGCGTGGAGGCGTGATACTGTGGAACCTTACCACAGGGAAAAGCCACTTAACCTTGCTTGCGGGTTTGACCGTGAGTGTGATAACATTCTCCACGGATAGCCAGATTCTCACAACTGTAGATCATGAAATTCCTGATACTGTTGTCCGGATGGATAGGATACAGCACGGCGAAGTGATAGTCAAACTGTGGGACGTTGCCACCGGAGCACTTTGCCGGAGTTTTCCATCAAAACAGGTCAGCTCCATAACCTCTACACCAAGCGGGCAACTTTTGGGAGCAGGCAGCCTGGATGAAGAAGTCAGTATATGGCAACTTGATACCGGCAAAGATGTAACAAGTTTCTCACTTCCGGCATATGTACATTTGATTGGATATTCAGTTAACAATCGGCTCCTTTGTCTAAGTGGTGATGTATTCACGATTTGGAGTGATACCGAACGAAAGGATTTCCTTCTAAATCAGCCAATCCGCGGAGAGGGATGGCTTGTTACTTTTATCCCCGGGGCAAAACACATTGTAAGTTTAGATAGAAGCGGCACACTAAGACGCTGGGATATGGGAAGCGATCAGAGGGTTCGGTTGCTTGAAAAGGTTAGTAGGGATGGGACAGGTGATGTTTGGTTTCGAGGTCACACGCTCACTTGTTCTTCCGAAGAACGCTCCCTTGTAACGAGTATTTTAGCATATGGTGGCACGGAGGTCGTATTGCAAAATGAGGAGGTCTGCGTGACTTTCACCCCAGAAATAACCACTCCAGGACTGCCTGTGAGATCAGCCGCTGTGTCACCGGATCTCACGTTGTTAGCAACAGGAGGAGCTTTGGACAATGCCATAACACTCTGGAATGTAGAAACAGCGAAGCCGATTCGGGTTATGACGGGACACACGGGGGAAGTCTATGACCTCGCGTTTTCGCCTGATGGAAAGCATCTGGTAAGCGGAGGGGCGCGCGCATGGGAGTATGATGAAGATAAAGATGGAAGCCCAGACCTTCCTGATGTGACATATACGTTCAACATAGTAGATGGTAAGAGTTATCATTTTTGCTTCGGTGAAGATGGCCACATGGATACGACTGCCAAAATCTGGGAAGTCGCGACGGGGAAATGTATAACGACACTTGAGAACCAGGGATGGATGAACCGAATTGCGTTTTCCGGTGACGGAAACCTTCTCGTGACCTCGTCGGCGAAATACATAAACCTGTGGTGCACAAAGACATGGGAAAAACTCGCGACTTTTGACACAGTAAAGATTGAATCCTTAGTGTTTTCGCCGGATGGAACTCTTCTCGCTATCGGCGGAACCTGGCCTGAGCAGCGTATTCAAATCTGGAATGTAATCACTCATGCTCTTGTCGTTGAATTTTTGGGGCATAAAAGTGATGTGGAATCTGTCGCATTTTCGCCCGATGGTACAATCTTGGCGAGTGGTGGTTTTGACGGTGTTATCTATTTGTGGGATTTGAAACCTTACTTGCGAAACACATAAGGCAGCGTTTTGACACAAAATGTATTTATCACCGTACTTTTTCTATTTTTCGTGTCTGTTGTTTTGGCAGATACGTCGGAAGAACACCAGGACTGCCCTGCCCCTATTAGCGTTGTAGGAAACCATGTACATACATCGGGTGAACTGATGTTTTCCTACCGGTTCATGGCGATGGACATGCAGGGTCTACAATCCGGCACAGATGCCGTAGAAACAGCGGATGTGCTAATAGATTTTATGATGGCACCAACTGCTATGGACATGAAGATGCACATGTTTGGTGTCATGTTCGCTCCACATGACAAAATCACGCTTATGGTAATGACGAATTATCAGCAACGCCGCATGGAGATGGAGGGGACACATCAACAGGCAGCAGGACATCACAATCACTCTGTGGGCACACATGAAATGTCCAGCGCAGGCATCGGTGATGTCAAGCTGGACTTGCTTTTGACGTTATGGAAAAGACATAACTTCGCGTTTCTCGGTAACGTGGGCATATCGTTTCCCACAGGATCCATTGCCCAACAGACAGAAGATGGGAGCATTCTCCCTTATCCTATGCAATTAGGAAGCGGTTCCTTTGAAGCACGTCCAAGTATAACGGTTTTCGGAACGCACGGCAACTGGTCTTACGGTGGTCAGATGCACGGTGTTTTTCCGCTACAGACCAATAGCAGTGAGTATCGGCATGGCAATTCTGTTAGTGCCACTACATGGGGCGCGCGACGAATCAGTAATTGGTTGAGCCTCAGTGGGAGGTTACTGTTTTCGCACAAGGGGAGTATAACGGGAAAACATCCAGATTTGGATCTAAACAGGAGTCCAAGCCACCGCCCTGATTTTCAGGGATTCAATAGACTTGATGTTGCGATTTCAAGTAATTTGATAGTACCGACAGGTACTTTGACAGGACAACGTCTCGCTATTGAGTTCATATTGCCCGTTTATCAGAACCTCACAGGTACGCAACTTAAAAATACGTGGAAACTCGTCCTCGGTTGGCAATACGCTTTCGGTTTACTATAATAACCTAACATGAGCTCGGTATAAGCAATTTTTTGTAGCGTAAACTTCCAGTTTGCGCCCTTATGACACAAACTGGATGAAGATTAAAAAATAAATTCGGTAATTTTCTAACCATAGACATCTTGTTTTATGTTTTTCTTGTGTGAGGTCTATTATCTGGTTGTCTGAATCGCGGAGGGCACGGAGGACACAGAAGACGCGGAAAATGCTTTTGTGTCTCGGACATTTCCTTTCGCCAGAGACGGGTCGGTAACAAAGAATCTCTTAATTCCGCGTAATCCGCGTTCTCTGCGATAATCCGCGATTCAGACAGAAAAGAGATCAGAATTACCGAATTAATAAATTAATCTTCATGAAGTTTGTGCTACATCAGTAGCAACTTGAGTTATAAAACAACGGACAAAGCGAGGTACACGTCAGAGGAATCTTAGACATGGAAGTTCTTCATAAGTATTTACCAAAAATTCTAACGAGCGTGGTTCTCATTGCAGTCCTGTTTCTGACCTTCTGGATTCGGATTCAGGGGGCGGATCAGATACCGGATGAGCAGTTCACGGGTGTGGACCCGTATCTTTACCGTTGGCAGGCACTCACTATCTCCGATAAAGGTTACCTCCCTGCGCGCGATATGCATCGATGGCTTCCTCTCGGTAGAGATAATCAGCAACTGCTTTCCCTCTTTTCTTATGCGATTGCTTATACACACAAAGCAGTCGGTTGGATTTTTCCCAAACTCACGCTTTATCACATTCAACTCTATGCGCCGCCTGTCTGTTGGACCCTGGGGCTTTGTGTGCTGTTGCTGTTTCTTACCCGTGCTTACGGTATTTTCTTCGCTGCGAGTGTAGGTGTGTTGCTTGCGACGTTACCGGGCAGTATTGCGCGGAGTACCATCGGGTTTAGTGATAGGGACGCCTGGTGCTGGATGCTTGCTGTTTTGAGTATAACCAGTTACCTGTGGAAAGAGCGGTTACCCCCAGGAAAGCACAGGTACATTGCCACCGCACTTTGTGGGTTCATCGTTTTCTTGGGAGGACTCAGCTGGGAAACTTTCGGTGTTTTCGTTTTAATCATCATCGCAGCAGAATTCTGGAAATTTTGTACTGCGGATACTGAGGCGGACCTTAAAGAATATCTCCTCTGGATGCTCATGTTCGTGCCGGGTCTTTTTCTTATCAGCCCCGCTTATCGGAGCGGTTACGGATTTTCAAAACATGTTGCCGCCCTAATGCTCTCGCCGCCGTTGGCGTTGCTTGCACTACGAGGCATAAGATACGGACTGCTTACTTACGTTGAGAACCTGCGTACCCATGCCCGAAAACTTGCTCTGGGACTCACTGCATTCGGCATTGCCGCGGGACTCTGCTACATCTTCGGACAATCTCCCACTTATGAAATGACTGCCTTCGTGTTTCGCGAGAGTCGATTGATGCAAACTATTGGAGAGTTAAACGATCCTAATTTGGGATTCTGGCAGGCGCGATACGGTGTTATCTTTGCTTTAGGAAGCCTCGGATTGATACTCGGCAGTCGCACTCTCAAAACGCCCACAAGACTCTCTGTAGACATTCCACTTATTTTATTTTTCCTAACAACATTCTTTAGAGAAATTACCAATAGTTGGATAGGCGATGTTTGGTGTGATAGGTTATTTTTCGCATCGCTCGGTTTGACAGGTCTCGCGTTAGGGCTCACCTGTATAAAACGCACTGAAAAAGAAAGAGATAAAAATGAAATAGTGATGTTGGCTGTTATTGTATGGTTTCTCTTATGGGTGAGTCTCTCGCGTACGGGACACAGGTATGATCTGTTTATCGGTGTTCCGCTGGCATACGGTACCGCATGGCTATTATGGGAGTTCTTTGTCCCATTGCTAAAAAAACTTATTCAGAAGGTCCCTGTGACGTTGGTGCAATCCTGGCATCAATGGATAGCTACAAGCATTACCACGCTTTTACTCTTCCCAATTCTATTTTGGGCACCACTCGGTGGGCATGCTAAATACGCTATCGCTGCCACGCAATTACGCGGTGCTGTCCCTGGCGATGGAGACCTGAAAAATGCTTTTCAATGGCTAAAAGAAAACACACAAAACGCAATCATCGGAACTACTTGGGAGTACGGTATCCAACTCAACGTCTTTAGCGGTGCCAAAAACATCATTGATACAGATCACTATCTACAGCATTGGGTGCATCTCTATTGTAGACACGTCTTCTGTGCGCAATCAGAGACAGAGGCTCTCTCTTTTCTCAAAACGCATAACGCAACACACCTACTTCTTAGGAATTGGGAGGTCACATCCCGTGCTTCAGATCTATCATTTATTGGTAGCGACGCGGAAAACGATAGACAGTTTCGTTTCTATAATTTTGTACAAACGGATGCACCCACGGAAGAAACCGAGAGACTGACACTGCAGGAAACACCTCTCGAATTTATTGACATTACAGCACCAACGTCTGAAAAACGCAAGATAACAGCACAATTTAGAGATGACACCACGGTACACCGGGAAATAGACTTGCAACCCGAGGCAGCAGAACAAATGATCCCTGTAGATTTAGAGAATGGTGGTGTTCTTCTCTACTTTGATGCCAAAAAACAGATCCAAGAAGCCCAGTATCTGCCACCTGTCGGTTGGAACAGTCTCGCTATTAAACTCTACTTTCGGCAGGCACATAGCACCGCATTTGTCCCTGTTTACCCTATAAAAACAGATGTCAACGCAGATGTCAAAATCTGTGAAATTCACTATCCACCGGACATCAAAACTGATGAGAAATATCTCGCGACTGAACCGGAGAAACCAGATGAAAAATGAAAACATCCTTGCCTCTAAGGGAAGTGCTATATGAAGATCGGACACCTTCAGTGGTGGCGCACAAGTAGTTATTTTTTCGGTGCGATCTTTTTTCTATCGCTGGGATACTGGCTAAAAAATAATATTATCATTTTCAATGATAAAGTGGTAATTTCCTGGCAAGAATCTACGTATCTGTCAATAGCTTTTCCGATCTGGGGAGTGAATGTAACTGCCGCGGTGCTATTCCTTTACACACTTCTCTTGATACTTCCAAACTTCCAAGTGTTACAGCAACGGGCAAGGAATGCCGTTATTTTTACCATTGTGCTTGGAACCTGTGTGTTGCCACTGCACGCAATCATTAACACCCCACGCCTCAATGCTGTAGACATTCTCATCAACGGGTATAGTCTTATCCTCTACAGTATAGGTATCGCTTTATGTTTTCGCGGATTACTCGGCATGCCCCCTACCCGCATTCATACAATAGGTTCGCG
>JAKZUG010000672.1:0-2568 GCA_047516705.1 Candidatus Poribacteria bacterium
GGTTTGTACACCTATAGACCTTATTGAAGAGATTCAAATGAAAGAAAAACCTGATCCGCCAACGGACCCCATCCTTGAAGAATGCTATCGGATGAAAGCAGAATTCGCTGCCCAATTCAATTCCATGGAGGAACTCACTGCTTACCTGAAGGAAGTCAATGCGCGAGAGAAAGCACGTGGCAGGAAATATATTCCCGCGCCGCCTCCGCCACCTGACTTTCTTAAAAAGATTGAGAACTTAAGGAAACATTTAGACAAAGTTTCTGATTAATAATTTTGAAGAGCTGCTTCCTACACAGAGTCTTCAGAGATTACATGTACATTTGCTCAATAAGAAAAATATCCACTAATATAACCCTTCCACTTGTCTTTAGTGTTTCCATTAGTTGTAAGATGACACTTGAAGACACTCCATATTAAGAAAACAAACTTATGTTTAACGAAATTAGAAACGAACACAGTGAACGCCTCGATTATGCCTTTCACGAAGGCAGCGGCGACAGAATTGTGGTGATCGGACACGGGGTCACCGGCAACAAAGACAGACCTGCCCTCGTCGCTTTGGCAGAAGGACTTGCCGCCGCTGGCATCTCTGCCCTGCGCTTCTCCTTCTCCGGCAACGGTGAATCGGAAGGCGCATTCACAGATTCCACTATTACTAAAGAGGTCGCAGACCTCGGTAACGTCATTGACGCACTCAGCGAATATAAAATCTGCTATCTCGGGCATAGCATGGGTGGTACAGTCGGTGTACTGCGCACCGCTGCCGATGAACGTATCCAAGTCCTCGTCTCACTCGCCGGGATGGTGCACACAAAAGCGTTCGCAGAACGTGAATTCGGCGACGCCACACCCGACGCAGGCTTCATGTGGGACGAACCCGATTGTCCGCTCTCACAGGCTTATGTAGATGACATGGCAACGATCAATAGCGTCGCAAAACAGGCGAGTAAATTTGATGTCCCGTGGCTATTGGTTCACGGCACAGAGGATGATATTGTTCCACCTGAAGATAGTCACGACATCCTTCAGTTCGCAAACGAACCGACAGAACTCCTTGAACTCCCCGGTGTAGACCACGTCTTTTCTGGCGACGGTACCGCTGTCATGGTTGAAAAAGTCGTCGCATGGATTGACCAAAAGCTATAACATCGAGGAGTACGGCGTTTTCAGTTTACTGCAGCACCCTGATTTTTTGCGCGAAACCTGTATTTCATAATATAATGAAAGTGTTACCTTATCACAAAAGGCACAAATTGACATGGCACTGATTGATAAACGTAAGGAAGAAATTGGATGGCTAAAGGTTCTGTTCGCCATCTTGATTGCCACGGATATTTCTCTGATTGCTTGGCTGATTCAGAATTTTGGAAAAACTCATCCGTTTCTTTACCTAGCTGCTGCGTTCGGGGCAATTCTAATTATGTTTGCCATCGATCGAATCCACAGTGTTGCACGGCTAAAGATGAACGAATTGGAGGAATTATAATGGAATGGATGGAATGGGTTGTTTTCGGTGTGTTTGTGGCGTTTCTCTTCACTCTCGGAAGGATTGTACGAAGAGCCACAAAAGAGTGAGGCTGCTATTGAATCGAAGCTTTCATGAGGCAATGTTTTTCGCGAGGAGAAAATCTCCCTAAAAAAATGAGTCAAGCACACTTAGCGTATGAGAGCAGAGTCAATTTGGGTAGTTACTATACTCCCCCTGAAATTGTAGATATAGCGTGGGAGATGATCGCGCCTTATGTGCATTCACAGACCACTATCATTGATAGCGCGTGTGGGTATGGGGATTTTCTGAAAAATAGTGGGCAGTCTATCACAATTGGGTGTGATATAGACGAAACTGCAATCGATGTAGCTAAAAAGAACAATGATAAAGTCCGGTTCTTTCAAACAAACGCTTTATGCAACGTATCAAGGGCAAAATTCGGTATTCCTGAGCAGTCCTATTTGATCGTCGTTGGAAACCCACCCTATAACGATAAAACATCCCTTATTCGTCACAGTATCAAAGACGTTGATTTTGACATTGATGAAGATATAGCGAGTCGGGACTTAGGCATATCATTTCTCCGTTCCTACAATAAACTCGAAGCAGACCTTATTTGTGTGTTGCATCCACTGTCCTATTTAATTAAGCCTACCAATTTTAGACTACTAAAGGAGTTCACTGCAAATTACACATTGATAGATGGTCTATTAATCAGCAGTTGGGAATTTCCTGAATCAGCGAAACACACACCCTTCCCAATTGTCCTTGCGCTTTACCAGAGAGACACGCAAGGAATGGCGTACAGTTTTATCCGTTCTTTTCGTTTTCGTATAGCCGGTAAAAGTGGTTTTTGTCTTGGTGATTTTGATTATATTACTGGTTACATTGATAAATACCCCAAGAAGCAGAATCGACCTACATATAATGATTCTCTATTTTTTTGGACAATGCGAGACATCAACGCATTAAAAAGAAACCGCACTTTTGTTGAAAGTTACAGCACAAATACGATTGTAATTGACAAACGAAAATTAGATTATTACGCCTATGTAGATGTGTTCAAAAGAAACCTG
>JAKZUG010000673.1:0-10323 GCA_047516705.1 Candidatus Poribacteria bacterium
GAATCCGAATTACAACGGATTCGGGAGCAATCACAACGTTCAATTGCGGCTATCCAAGAAAGGTTTAAAGATACAGTCGGTGCTGTGTTAGATGAGGCAGGACGGCTGACGCTTGATGTCAAGGGGAAAATCCTGTTTGAAACTGGGAGTGCAATTCTGAGCGCAGAGGGAAAATCACTACTGGACGCAATTACCGAAGAGGTGTTACTCAACGCAGACTATTCAGATTACGCCATTCGGGTTGAAGGACATACGGACAATACACCCATCGGCGGCTCGGCACTGCGGAACTGGAATCTCTCAACCGAACGCGCAATCGCAGCGGTGAAATACTTACAGGAACATGCCGATGTCAATGCGGAACGTTTAGCAGCGACTGGTTACGCCTTCTATCAACCCATAGATACCGCCGAAACACCAGAGGCAAAAGCCAAAAATCGGAGGATCGAAATTATACTCGTGCCACCGCAAGATTTTTTGTCGGGACTGCTGACATCGCTCCAAAAAGTGATGCAATCTATTGAGAAGGTGGAGTCTGAGTAGTTTTATCCGACGTTTTTTTCTGTGAAATCGCGCGTTTGGTTTCGACCACACGTTCTGTCGCACGTTTGATGATTAATCGTCTCGTTTCATCAATCTGTTCGAGTATCTGTTCGTTGGTCCAAGAAACGGCGGCGAGATAATATAGTTCATCTGGGTTGTTCAAGGTTTCGGCACCGACTGCAACCTGAAGCCCGCTTGAAGTGATATACCGCAGCCCCGCGTTCACACCAGATCCATCAAATTCTAAGTTCATCGTGATGTCGCCTCTTGCAAAAGCGGGTTGGAATGCCTTGCTCAAACCGACAAACACCCCTACAGGACGTTCTTCAAACGCAAACCGCTGTGTACCAACACCGAAATGCAAGGAAAACAGATGTATCCGCGGTAAATTAAAGGTTTTACTGACGGCGAGAAAAGCGGAAGGAGTTTCACCTACTTCTGCTTCCGAATCCGATGCGAAAATCTTGTTACCGAGTTTCTCTATACCTATTGCTATACTCGGAATTACACCCGCTTCTGGCTCTTTTAAGAGTTGTAACTTCAAGCTTGCGGTCCGATCAGCAGCGGGTTCTGTACCATATTCGTCCGACAGGTGTGTCAATCCGACTTCAACTCGGTCAAACAGTCCAAAGTTGAGACGAACCGCAACGGCATCACCAAGGTTTGTCGCAGAACGGTCCATCATCCGTTGCTGGAAACCGAGATACGTGCCTGCCTCGAATATGCCGTGTTGCAATACCCTGCCCGTTGGAATATCCACCAATCCGCTCCCTGTAAACACTTCACCCCTGACAGGGTTAGAAACCGTGATGGATACAAAAACAACAAGGAAAAGCAAGAGTGTGTGTCGAAGCATTGATGCTACCCCATATATCGGATACCAGAAGGTGTGCCAATTATGATTTTGTCAGCACGATTCACAAAAATCCCGTTCTCTACCACACCCGGAATGTTGTTTAGCTGCATCTCAACCTCTTGCGGTGCAGGGATACCATCAAAGTGGCAATCAAGGATATAGTTGCCGTTATCGGTGATGAGTGGCGATAAGTCTCCGTCTTGTGAGGTGTTTTGCCGTAGTGTTGATTTCCCACAGATCCGATTGACAGCGGTCTGTGTGGCTTCCCACCCGAACCGCACGATTTCCACCGGGAGCGGGAATGTCGTGCCGAGGACGCGCGATACCTTACTTTCATCGACGACAATCAATATCTCTTTAGACGCGTTAGCGATGATCTTTTCTCTAACGAGCGCGGCACCTCCACCTTTAATCAGATTAAGATGTGCGTCTACCTCATCGGCACCGTCAATAGTCAGGTCAATGGTAGGGTGTGTGGCGAGCGTTGTCAGGGGTATCTTTTGCGCTATTGCAATTTTCTCGGTTCCCTCGGAGGTCGGAATACCAATAATATCAAGCCCTTCGTGCACCATCGTTCCGAGTTTCAAGAGCGCGTAATAGACAGTGGAACCTGTCCCTAATCCTACAATCATACCCGATCGGACATTTTCTGTGGCTTTTTCTGCAGCTATTTTTTTTTGATTTTCGGTATTCATGATACATATAAGTTTACCAGAAAATCTGCCTGAAATCAAGTTTTTATATGGTTATCGGTCGTCGGTTATCGGTAACAAGAGGGTTGTTTGATTAACAAATTTACCTCTTAACTGACAACTATTCCTTTGACAAAACATTTGACTCTTTTGACCCCTTGTGCTAAAATACCGGTTATGAGGAATAATATTCGCCAGAGCAGCTTGGTGGTTGGACAATTGGTTGCTGAACCCGCAACTCGGATGGAAGGTCACCTCAAAGTTGGCACGATGCCCGACGGAACTGCTGTCCGACTGCCTGTTGTACTCATCAACGGGAGGTACCCCGGCAAAACACTCTACATCCAAGCGATTAGCGATGGAGATGAACTCAACGGCATCGCCGTTGTTCACAAAATTCTCCGAACTGTCGCGCCAGAACAGTTGCACGGCAAGATTATCGCCGTACCGCTTGTCAACTTCCACGCGTTCCATGCCAAACAGGCACTCAGTCCTGTGGATAGTCGCAAAATGAATCGCTGTTTCCCGGGCAAACGCGACGGCACATCAAGTGAACGGATCGCCTATCGTCTCTTCCATCACGCTGTACAACAAGCCGACTACTGCCTTGATCTGCACCAAGGCGGTGTGCACCCAATGATCGACGAAGTCCGCGTCCGCGTTGGCGAAAAACATGCACTGCACAAGGTGTGTCTTGAGCTTGCACGCGTCTTCGGTATCGGACACATTCTCAATCAGAAGGGACCGAAGGGACAACTTGCGCAAGCAGCACCGGAGGTTGGTATTCCAACGATCGATCCGGAATTAGGTGGAACCCACGGATGGGACGCAACCAGCATCGAAAAAGGCGTGCGCGGCGTGCTCAATGTGCTACAATACTATCAATTTATCCCCGGAACCCCAGAGATTCCTGAACAGCAAATCGTTGTCAAACAATTTGTGCCGCTCGTCAGTAATGAAGGCGGTTTTGTCTATTATAGAGCGGAATTATATGAGCACCTTACAGCATCTCAGCCGGTTGCTGATATTTGCGATGTCTTTGGCAATGTCAGGGAATCTGTATGTGCGCCAGTTGATGGCGTTTTCTGGGCAAAACCTGTCTACCCGATGGTTGCGAGTGGCGGTATCGTTGGCAAAATCGGCACGCCTATTGGGTATCTCTAACATTCACAAGGAGGAACGGCTTGCACAAACAGAATCGTAAAGCCTTTATTAAGCAAATGGAACGTGGGGGTGTTGCTATCTTCGCGAGTTCAGCACCGGCGAAGTGGAACCACGACACCGAATATCTTTATCGTCCGGATCCGAATTTTTATTACCTTACGGGGTTTGAAGAACCGGAGTCGATTTGTGTGATCGCACCCGAACATCCGAAGTACCAATATATCCTGTTTGTTCGTCCGAAAGACAAACAGGCGGAAATCTGGAACGGTAAGCGCGTCGGTGTTGGCGACGCACGTAAACGCTATAGCGCAGATAAAGCCTATCCGATAGAAGAATTCAGTGAAAAAATTGGGAAATACCTACAGGATGCCAAAAGGCTTTACTATACCCTCGGTTCCAATGAGGATGTTGACAGCGAAATTCTTAGCCGCTTCACGCAGTCTGTCAGGTCACGCATTCGCTCTGGCAAAGGGATTGACACGTTAGTTGACCCGAGCCCTATTCTCAGCGAGCTGCGACTCCTCAAAAATGAGACGGAACTGCAGCGCATCCGACAAGCAACAGAGATTACCGTAGCCGGTCATGTCGCGGCAATGAAAGCAGTTCAACCTGGACTGTATGAATACCAGTTGGAATCTCTCGTTGAATCCACGTTCCGTATGAATGGTGCCGGAGGGCCCGCTTTTCCGACGATCGTGGCGAGTGGTGGCAACGCGACGATACTCCACTACACAACAAATGATCGCCAAATTGAAGACGAAACACTCGTACTTATTGACGCAGGCGCGGCGTACGGTCGGTACTGCGGCGACGTAACCCGGACCTTTCCGGCAAACGGTACCTTCACTGAGGCACAAAGAGAAATGTATCAGCTTGTCCTTGAAGCACACTATGCTATTATTGACTGTATCCGTCCGGGTGTTTCCATTGACGAACCGCACCAAAAATCGATTGAGTTGTTGACTGAAGGGATGCTCAGCCTTGGGCTTCTCAAGGGGAAAACGCAGAAACTGATAAAAAAAGAGAAATACAAGCAGTTTTACATGTACCGGATCGGACACATGCTCGGCTTAGATGTACACGATGTCAATTGTGTCCGCGAAGCGAACGGCGATTTCAAGACTTTCCAACCCGGGATGGTGATGACAATTGAACCGGGACTCTATGTCGCCGATGATACAAAGGATGTGCCGCCTGCCTATTTAGGTATCGGTATCCGCATAGAGGATGATATCCTCGTCACAGAATCCGGTTGCGAAGTCCTAACAGATGGTGTCCCGAAAGAGATTGATGAAATTGAAGCACTTGTCCGTGGGGCAAAGTAGTAGGCATACGCCGTATGCCGTTCACTGAAGGAGTACGTCATGATTGGAAACTTTAAGAAAATGATCGTGGAAGCGAAGGACGAAATCCGCCAGAAATACAAAGCTGAAATTAGGGGTATCTTCGGATCGTATACACGGAGCGATTTCCACGCAGACAGCGATCTTGATCTTTTGGTAGATTTTGATGACGGTGCTGATCTGGTGGATCATATTGGTCTCCAACGATTTTTAGAGGATAGGCTGGAGTGCAAGGTTGATGTGGTATCACGACTTTCACGCCGAGAAGAGAAGAACTTCGTGCCTCTGTTTTCAATAACATGATAAGCCTATGAAAGATCCTCTATACCTATTGATTAACTGGAAAAACCGAGACCCCTATGCTATAATTCTAAAATCGGAGGGAACGGATGGCAAAGCAAAATAAATTGGGTATGAACAAGTATCAGAGGAAAACACATCGTCGCGGTGAAGATCGGTTGCGCGGTGATGATGTCGAATACTACCTCTCTCTTGCCTATTCTTTGAACCCGGATGATCGCGTTGAGGCAATGGACAATCTCTGTCCCTGTCATGTTCGGAAGAGCATTGACAAAGTTTGGGTGGCACTCTACAAAGGCATGGTCGATCCAGACTTGCGTGTCCGCAAAGCCGCATGGCACACACTCGATGACGGCGGAAACCCGAACGACCCGAGACTCCAACCGCTCCTGGAAAAAATCGCTAAGGCGGAAACCGATCCCAAGCTACGCCAGCGCGCGCTCGACCTTATCGCCGCCACTCGAAAGGTAGAAGATCAGAAGCAAATACTGTTAGGACAGAAAGCACACACCTTCTCTGGACGCTGTGATTGGTGCGGCACCTCAAATGTTCCAGTCAGTTATGATTACGAGACAGAGTTTGAAACGAGCGGCACCAAACGTTTCGCCTTGGTCTGTGAGGCGTGTGAAACCGTATAAATCTCCGGCAGTTAGGTTTTATACACTATATGTGACTAAACTTTGGACAATTTTTTTTAAATCCTTGTGTGATAGGTTAGATTGATGGAAATACCTTAGGCACGCTTCTAAACTCACTTTTTACTTTACTATACACATGTCGCCCCGCTGGGGCTTGCTCTTGGGGACCAACAGCATTGCTATACACATGTCGCCCCGCTGGGGCTGCTGTTTACTGATACCGAACGGTCTTCTTTTTCCACAAGTTTTCTGCAGGAACGAAACCACAGAATATTCAGTAGATTCCTAACGAAAGTTGGTCCCCTTTCTCGAAAAGGATGCTTGAATAACACACAAATTGTCCAAACCTTAAGTATATCAGGACTTACGCAAATTTAGAGGCGATGGTAGATTTTTGCTTTTTAAATCCCCTAAATCCCCCTTATCAGGGGGACTTCTGAACGCGCTGCGTAAGTCTATGTGAAAATTAGCATTTATATAAGATTTTTATGGCGACCCAAAACCAATTATTTGAAGGATACACCGATTTCATCGCGACTCGCGGCGTTAGAGAATATCGCGAGACGATTCCAGTTTGGGTAAACGCGGACGATGTTGTGTTAGAAATCGGTTGTGAGTGGGGAACAACGACAACCTTGATCGCACCGCATTGTAAGAAAATTATCGGCACGGACATCAGTTCCAAATGTATTGACCGTGCGAAGGAAAAGCACCCCGAACTCCATTTTGAAGTGCTTGACGGCTTCGATGTTAGAGCAGCGTTAGAACTCGGTGAACCGTTCAGTAAAATTTATATTGATATGTCTGGAATATCAGGCTACAACTCGCTGCTTGACACAATTGCCCTGCTTACGTCGTATGCCACAGTGCTACGTCCAGAGGCGATCATTGTTAAAAGTGGCGCGTTGAAACGTTTTGCTGGACACTGTAATCCGTGGCGTTCGCCGAAGGGGCAGTCATAATATGAAGAATTGTTCACGATTTCTTGCTTTACCTTAACGCAAGCCACCTATTTATAGACATAGCACCCCTCCGGGGTGCAGTTGCTTGAATAAGTTTCTATTCTCACTGCGAAGCAATAGCACCCCTCCGGGGTGAAGAAAGTGCTGAAAAATTTTGTTCAAATGCATAGAAATAGTTAGGTAGCAACTTGAGTTATAAAAGCTGAAAAAGAAAAAAAATGAAGAAAAATTGATTTGGGTGCAACATACTAAATAACATCCGGTTTATAAACGCGTTTGCACTTTAAAAAAAGTGAAGGGAAGTTGATTGCTATGCAACAAACTAAACAACACCCTGACAAAGTGAGTTTGACATGATTCCTGATGATGTGTACGTACACAAGACAGTAGAGGGTGATGCCGAGGCATTTAACGAGCTCGTCAATCGGCATCATTCAAAGATTTATGGGCTTGCATACAGGATGCTCGGTAATCGCGATGATGCCGCCGATGCGACACAAGAAACATTTTTAGAGGCATACAAGTCCGTTAAAACGTTCCAATTTCAGTCACAGTTCGGAACTTGGCTATATCGCATCGGCATCAACACATGCCAGCAGTATATCCGTAAATCGCAATCAAACGAGCGCAAGCTTACCGCTTACACCAAAGAGGCGGAAATCCATGGTCCCGCTTCTGAGAATGACTCACCTGAACGCGTGGCGATTCAAACCGAGCAGAATGAGGTCGTTCAAGATGCCATCGGTCAGTTACCGCCAAAGCAACGCGAGGTCGTCACGCTCTATTATATGCAACATCTCAAGTATCGGGAAATTGCGGAGATATTGAAATGTTCAGAAGGCACGGTCGCCTCTCGGTTGAATCAAGCCCTGAAAAATCTCAAGCGGAAGCTGAGCAAATATTATCTCCCAGGAGGGGTATCTCAATGAATTGCGAACAGACTCTTAACAATTTGCCTCACTTCGTCGCAGAAGAAAGACCAGAGGCGAGGGATCGAGTTTCTGCAGGAACGTCGCGGCGTGCTGTATTGGAGCATCTTCGACGCTGTCCAGAATGTCAGATGGCGTATGAAGTATTGTGGCACACCGCCAGTGTACTGGAGAGCGCAGATGAACCCGTCCCACCGCCGGAATTGGCGGGTGACATTCAGCAGCGCGTCCGAGAACTCCATCAACGGAAGCAATTGGCATTCTTTGCGAATCCATTGGCGTGGTGTTTTGATCGGTTGAAGTTGGATTTCTCTCCGAGGGTTGTTAACGCCACTGCATTAATTTTCTTTCTCATCGCCTCCGGTTTTGCCGCGAAACTTGCGTTTTTTACAAACCCACCGGAACCAGATTCTGGCTTGATAGCGATGAAAAAGACAATGCTCAATAACATCAGAATCTCCACGTCTCCGTGGGCGGTGCTTAAAGATACTGAAATGCAGACGGAAGATGGACGGACATCGCAGCAGTCAATAATGGCTGTCGAAGGTGAGCACAATCGCTTCTTTAATCCAACGCGAAATTCAGCGAAGGTATGGCACACGGATACTACAGATGCTAATGAACAGACCGGTGAAACGAGCGTTGCCAATTACTTACAAAGCACGGTGAGCGAAAAGTTAACCGTGTTTTGGGATCACATTAAAACAGAATTGTAGGAAGAGCACCGCAGTTATCTATACACTGTGAATCCGGTCCCCACCCATTACTCGGAAGGGGCGAGGTTAGGAAACCTCGCCTACCGTGAGGGATTTTCACGTTTGCAGTTCAGTTCACTGAGGTGTCTGCATATTTTCGGATTTTACTATCATTCAAAACTCAACACGAAAAATTTATATTTTTCACAAAGGAACGCATCCATGAATCCCAGCCACAGAATTTTTGCTGCAATTGTCATCGTATTGGTAGTTATTATTAGCAGCTGTTCGAGGACAGACGAACTGCTTGTTGACAGCGGAGACGAGGAATCTAACATTGAACTTGCGCTGAATGAGCAATACGATAACGTCCGAAACGGGGCCCGATTGATTTTAGCCTACGACGCGCAAAGCAATTCCTTCAAAGGAACGGTGGAAAATACCACTACTGAAACTTTGAAGCAGGTCCGAGTTGAAGTTCACTTGTCAAACGGAGTAGAGCTCGGGCCGACACCTCCAGGCGACCTCGCCCCCGGTGAACAAAGAGAAATTGAACTCGTGGCAACCAGCACAGACTTTACCGCTTGGACTGCCCACCCTGAAGTGGGAGGTAGCGAACATGGCGGTGAAAGCAACAGTGAGCATGACTCAGAAGGCGACAGCGAACACAACTAATACCACGTACGTTTGAATTGTAAGGGCGGATCCTTGTATCCGCTTTTTTTTTTGCAAGAACGGCAGTGTAATACAAAGACAAACCGCTCCGGGTCCAAGTGAACATGCCATTTTGCGTCCCTGCTTGCGAAGTTACTGCATCTCGTAAACGGAGACCGTTACCAGAAAATGTTTACATGTTTTTTGATTTTAGTATACAGAACTTACGCATCATTGAAACACACACCACTGAAACGCTGGACGAGGTTGCAAACCTCGCCAGCGAGTACGGGGATTTGCGTAAGTTCTATATAAAAAAGTTGACACACAATCGTTTTTTCTGTACAATAGCCCAAAATCTGGCATACTCGCAAAGTAACACAAGAGAATGGCTTCAACACAAGAAACATCTTACCAAGAACCACTTCTGGAAATTTCTGGATTAAAGACAGTCTTCCCAACAGACGACGGCATCGTGAACGCCGTGAACGATGTCAGCTTCTCTATTGCCCGCGGGCAGACTGTGGGTGTTGTCGGCGAAAGCGGTTGTGGGAAAAGTATCACCGGACTCTCGCTCCTCCAACTCGTGCCATCACCCGGCAGAATTGAAGCAGGCGAGATTCTGTTCTATCGCAACAGCGATAGTGATGAACCCTTGGATATCGCGCAGGTGCCGCCGAAGAGCGAGTTGATACGCAAAATCCGAGGCAACGAAATTGCCATTATTTTCCAAGAACCGATGACATCACTCAATCCGGTTTATACTGTTGGCAATCAGATCGCCGAAGCGGTAGCCCTACACGAACAGGTGAATAAAAAAACTGCACGCGAACGTGCTATTGAGATGCTCACACGCGTCGGCATCCCCGCCCCGAATCAACGCGTCGATGAATACCCACATCAACTTTCCGGCGGCATGCGCCAACGCGTCATGATCGCAATGGCACTCTGTTGTTCCCCCGCGTTGCTCATCGCAGATGAGCCGACAACCGCACTTGATGTGACAATCCAAGCACAGGTCCTCGGTCTCATGCAAGAACTCCAAGCGGAAATGGGGATGGCAATTATGCTCATAACTCACGACCTCGGCGTTATCGCTGACATCGCTGATGAGGTGGTTGTCATGTACTCAGGACGTGTCGTTGAAAAAGGGAGCGTTGATGACATCTTCTATAATCCGCTACATCCGTACACACAAGGGTTACTCAAATCTATCCCGGTTCTCGGTAGGACAGTCCAGAAAACCTTACCCTCTATACCGGGGACAGTGCCACACCCATTGGCTCTGCCAACAGGGTGTTCGTTTCAACCGCGGTGTCCTGAGCGGATGCCGGAATGTGAGCAGATGCCTGAACTTGCGTTAATCAATGAACAGACGGACAATGATAAACACACTGTGCGATGCTGGCTGCACGCTAATCTACAAGGATAACGGTTTTCTGAACCATAGGTGTCAATTTATGGATATTTGCCAGCGTTTTAGCAATTAGAAATATAAACATGCCGCCCTTACAGGGAAACCTGACTTTTTGCTCGAAAATGCTGCT
>JAKZUG010000674.1:0-3476 GCA_047516705.1 Candidatus Poribacteria bacterium
CCACCGACTGCTGGCAATCATCCTCTGAAAACCGGCTGCTGATAACTGACAACCGATAACCAAAAACCCAAATCTTGCATTAATTTTCAATCTGTTATATAATAGCCACATCTTGTATCAAGGAGAGAACATAGCAATGAGTCTTTTAGGCATTGATGTTGGCACGACAGGGTGCAAAGTCATCGCATTTCGTGAGGACGGGACGCTGCTTGCACAGGCGTATGGCGAATATCCGTTGACCCATCCGCAACCCGGTTGGTCGGAGCTCGACGCGAATATCGTCTGGGAAAACATCGCGACCGGCATTCAACAGGTCGCCGCACAAACGAAATCCGATCCAATTGAGGCAATCAGCGTCGCCTCGCAAGGTGAAGCGGTGACACCTGTATCCGCTACTGGTCAAATTTTAGCGAACGCTATCACAACTTTCGACGCTCGCACAGCAGGCATCTGTGACGAGTTAAAGCAGCAGGTAACGCCTCTCGAAGTGATGCAAATCACAGGGATGCCGATAAGCGATATTCATACCCTTCCGAAACTGATCTGGATACAACGGAATCAACCTGACATCTATCGGCAGGTATCAAAGTTCCTCGGCTTTGAAGATTTCGTCTACTTCAAACTCGGTATTCCGCCTGTAGTGGACTACTCCCTCGCTGCACGCACGATGGCTTTTGACATTATCGACAAATGCTGGTCAGAAAAGATGCTCGGTTTGGCGGATGTGGATGCAACACTTTTCCCAGAAACCGCACCATCAGGGACTATCATCGGTGAGGTGAGTTCCAAAATCGCTGACGAACTCGGTCTTCCACAAGGTATCGTCTGTGTTACCGGTGGGCACGATCAACCATGTGGTGCCTTAGGGGCAGGGATCATTCGGAGTGGCGAGGTCATGGACGCGACCGGCACCGTTGAATGTATCGCACCCGCCTTTACAGAACCTGTCATCAATCAGCAGATGATAGACGGAAACTTTGCCTGTTACCCGCATGTTGTTGAAGGGTTGTATGTCACACTCGGTTTTGTATCAAGTGGCGGCGTTGTACTACGATGGTATAGAGACACCCTTGCACAAGCAGAAGTTGCGCAAGCGGCGACAGAAGGACGCGATGTCTATGATGTCCTGTTGGAAGATATTCCCGATTCACCGGGAACAGCGATGGTACTGCCGCACTTCACCGGTTCAGGAACACCGTCCCTTGATTTAGAATCGAAGGGGGCAATTGTCGGGTTAACGCTTTCGACGACTAAGAGTGAGTTGGTCAAAGCGATTCTGGAAGGCATCAGTTATGAGATTAAACAGAATCTCGCCATGTTGCAGGACGCAGGCGTTGTGATAAACGAGGTGCGTGCTATCGGCGGCGGTGCGAAATCTGAGAAATGGCTGCAACTCAAAGCGGACATGTTTGGTAAAAAGGTCATCGCTCTGGATATATCAGAGGGGGTCTGCCTCGGCACCGCTATTCTTTCTGGCACGGCAATAGGCAAGTACGACTCTATTGAAACAGCCGTTGAGCAATTAGTCACGCCACGCGACATATACTATCCGCGTGAGCAGATTGCACAACAGTATGATGAGAAGTTGAAGGCATACGCACAGATTTATCCCACACTACGCAACCTAAATTACCAATTATGAAGACACACGTTGTCGGAATTGACATCGGCGGCACGAAACTTGCCACCGTTGTCGCTGATAGCACAGGACAGATCCTTAGCAAAGTCCGTAAACCGACACTTGCCGAAAAAGGACCTGAACACGCGCTCCAATTACTTTTTGAGATGGTTCGTGAGAGTGTTGAACAGGCAGGCTTGCAACAAGCGTCAATTTCGGCAATAGGGGTAAGTTGTGGCGGTCCGTTGGATACGAAAACCGGGGTCGTCTATTCACCACCGAATTTGCCAGGGTGGGATGCCCTCCCTCTTAAAGCACAACTTGAATCCGAATTCCAAATTCCGGTGACGATTGAGAACGATGCGAATGCGAGCGCACTCGCAGAATTCAGGTTCGGCGGCGGACGCGGTTACAATGCCGTACTCTATATGACAATGAGTACCGGAATCGGTGGCGGCATTGTTATTGATGGACAGATTTATCACGGTGCCAACGACAGCGCAGGAGAGGTCGGACATCAGATACTGCTACCCGACGGTCCACGTTGTGGATGTGGCAAACGTGGGTGTCTTGAAGCACTCTGCTCGGGGCCCGCGATCGCACGTCGCGCCCAAGCGATGATACAAGCGCAACTTGCAGAGGGAAAAGCATCAGCGACAACACTCCTAAATCTCGCCGGTGGGCATATTGAAGATGTCAAATCCGAGCATGTGCTTACGGCAGCACAGTCCGGTGATGTCTTGGCATTGCAACTGGTTGAAGAGACCGCATATTACATGGGATGGGGTATCGCGAATCTGGTAAACATTTTGAACCCCGACATCATTTTATTGGGAACAATTGCAATCGCTGCGGGGGATCTTTTACTCAATCCGATTCGGAAAACAGTTGCAGAATTCGCGATGACGCGCCCCGCAGAAGTTGTTAAAATCGCCCCGGCACAGTTAGGCGATGCATTGGGCGACCTCGCTGCCATTGCATTAGTCGTTTAAAAATCATTTGCTATCTGCTGCTAAATTAAATTACCGAAAGGATATAATCAAGATGGAGAGAATTCAGAACTACATTTCGCATCTACAGGGTGCTTTGGAACGGTTGACACTCGATGATGTTCGGCGTTCCATTGATGTGATTATGGAGGCGTATTACGCCGAAAAACAAATTTTTGTGATTGGTAACGGCGGAAGTGCTTCCACAGCATCACACCTCGCCTGTGATTTGGGAAAAGGCACAAGCGTGCCCGGAAAACCCCGATTTCGTGTCATCAGTTTGACAGATAACGTTGCAACAATGAGCGCGTGGTCGAACGATGTATCCTATGAAGATGTCTTTGTCGAACAACTGAAAAATCTTGTGAATCCGGGGGATGTCGTTATCGGTATCAGTGCAAGCGGCAATTCAGAGAACGTGATTCGCGCAATGCGGCACGCCAGTGAAATCGGATGCAAAACAGTTGGATGGAGCGGCTTTGGCGGTGGGGACTTGGCAACGATTTGCGATGTGAACGTTGTCGTAGATAGCAACCGCTACGGTCCCGTTGAAGATGTCCATTTAATTCTGAACCACGTGCTTCACGCATGGATCCAAGAAGAGTTGACATCGGCTTAAAACTACGTAGGGCTATTTAGTTTTGGGATTTTTAGCCCTTTTGCTCGGAAGATCGCGAGCACAGCTCGCTCCTACACGGATATGGCGCGATTCGGAGATCCCTCATACAAATAGACCTTGACGTATGAGATTGTATTAAGGTATAATTGAATTATAGTAAAGTTTGAAAATATGTGAACATTTCAGAGAGTGACAACCCTTCCCATCCACGCTGGCGAGGTTTGTAACCTCGCCCCATAATGACCAAGTA
>JAKZUG010000675.1:0-17811 GCA_047516705.1 Candidatus Poribacteria bacterium
TGGGAGATGGACGAAGAAGGCTACGTTTCGCTGCCTGAAGGACCCGGTTTAGGTGTTGAGGTAGATGAGGCAAAGGTTATTGAAGTTGGTCAGGAACAGGGCAGACGCTTCACCTGGCCCAATAGCCGATTGGCAGACGGCTCTATCGCCGATTATTAGAAGCGTAAACGCTTTTCCTTTGCTGGCGAGGTTTTGCGGCGTACGCGCCCAAATGCGATCTGCATTCCCAACCTCGCCAACTCCCAGCGCGCCGTTGATTGTAGGTTTTACTATATTTTTTGTGTTCAGGTAAGCGCGCCATCTACTGTTAGGCATACCTTTTCCTTCCTCAGAACAAAAAATTTTGCATAAAAATTCATTTTATGCAACCTTCCGACCCTTAAAATACGACTTAACGCCATGAGACAATTTCGGCGAAACTTGCAAGCTGAAATTTGCTATCAGATGACTTTGGAGGATGGGCATGAAAAACGAAGATGTTAATCTGATTCAGTGCATCTTATCAGGTGATGAAGAAGCATTCACTTTTGACTGGTATTTTAGGCAATGGGCGGTGATTTTTTTAGAGGAGATCAAAAACGTGAGGAAGCGTCACATATCGTGTGCCCGCTACTTATACCAATTCTAAAAGGTTATATCGCATTAACCGCACCGTTCACCCAGACCCCGGTAGGTGCGGTGGTGGGAGAAGTCCTATTAGTCAGGTATTACTCGATCCATTGCATTGTTTCTCGGAGTTTTTCCTTCGCCTCCGCGTAATCTCGGCGTGCTTGATAAAAGAAACGTTGTGCCTCGGTAAATTGTGCTTGTGTTTGAAACGCGTCGTTGTAAGTCAGACTTTGATAACCGGGTATGTCAACCGTGACTTCATCAAGCACCCGTTCTATTGTCCGTAAATGTTGCTCGCGGATTCTCACGCGCTTTTCTTCGATCTCCACCCGTTCTTTCGCGTTCGCCACGGCGCGGTAGTCACGCCGCACCTCTACACGGATTGACTTTACTTTTTCGACGTACGTCAACTGCAGCCGCTCCAGTTCTGCGAGTTCCACAGAATGGAGATTCTCAGTCTTTTTTCCGTCGTATAGTGGTATATTCAGGTTGAAGCGGACCTCCCAACCGTCTTGCGTGCGCGGGTTCGTTTCAAAAATGCTTGATGCATCTCGCTCTCGATCAAATATCACTGGATCATAGAGTGCCTTTGCGTCCCAAGTCCTGTTCCGTTGGTGTTGTTCCAGAAGTACGTGGAGATCCTTGTAACGTGCTTCGGCGGAGAGTTCGGGAAACCGGTTCCAGATTGTCTCTGCGGCGAGACGTTCCTGACGGACAATATCACCTTGTAAATCGCGCAAGTCGAGACTGTTTGTAAGTGCGAGTTCGACGGCGGCATCAAGTATTATGTCATCATCAGGGAGCGGTTGTGAAAGGACCACTTGTGCGAGTGGATCAAGTCCAGTGAGACTGATGAGTTCAGCAGTGTCCACATCAAGTCGGCGTTGGAGTTCGTTGAGTGCAAGCTGCTGTTCCGACAGCTCGAGTTCCGTATTGAGGCGGCTGAGAAAAGGGATCCGTTTTTCTGCCTGCTTTCTTTGTGTCCCTTTGAGTTTTTTCTGGAGTTCTACCTCAATTGCACGGCGCTGCTGAATCTCTTCTTGCGTAAGGATGATATTATGCCAGAGATTCCGGAGGGTGTAAATGCTCTCCTTTTTTGCGCGTTCATATTCAATCTCTGCCTTGCGTACCTCTTCCTGCGCTGCGTCAAGCCCTTCGGGGATTTCGCCGAATTGTGTAAGAAGGATGCTCATTTGCGCGCGGGTGAGATAGTCCCTCTCGTCGATATCGCCATCTCTTTGACGTTGATATTCACTGGTGAGGCCTACCTGTGGCAGGTACACGGCTTTGGATACACGAAGATTCGCCTTGGCGCGTTCTACCACCTTTTCCGCTTTTTTCACCGTCTCATTGTTCTGTAAGGCAAGTCCTATTGCGCGTGCGGGTTGAAGCGAGATAAGCCGCTGTGCTGAGACGGCACCAGCAATACTAAAAAGCAAACAGACTGCGAGTGCCGTCAACCTTTTGTTCATTCTAAATCTCCATAAATCTTGGGAATAGCCATCAGCCGCACCTAACGTCGACTAATGCGGATTGTAACGATGACAATAGCGATCATGAGGAGTATCAACGCACCAAAGAGCAGGGTTGTCACCGACACCTGCGTTTTTGACTCAACTTGCACCGTTATCGAACGGTCGCGTGCCTCAAACTTGCGGTTATCGACGGTAACTTCCGCGTTTAACTTCGCCTGATATTCGCCGACCCCGATGTCCTCAGGTGGACTCAGCGTCAGTTGTATCTCCTTTTCCTCATTCCGACCAAGAGAGCCGATAACTTCAGGGACAACGGTGTATTTCCAATCGGTGTTAACATCAACGATCATGCGAATGTCAACGAGATCGCGGGTACCGATATTCTGTAGGGTCGCTGTCATATTAACCTGTTCGCCTATTTTGATGGTCTGGAACGCATTCTGAACGAACACTTCAATCTCCGGCACACCCTTTGGAATGAGTTCAAACCGTTCGACACCGCCTTGTATACTCTCAATCTGGTCAGCAGGTAGGTCCAACCGATTATTGACACCACTGAGTTCGTTCGCTTCGGTCTCGTCAAGGACAGCGACATAGAACTCAACTGTGCTATCAAGGTAGGAGGCATCCAATTCTTCCGGCAGATAGACAATCAGTGACAGATTCCGCTTTGACTGCTCCTGCGTAAATTTCACCTGAGACTGTCGTGACTTCGTCTCTGGGTCTTGAAATTCAAAAGAGAGGCGGTTCAGTAGGTTAATGACGCGCAACTGGAATGTATTCTCCGTCTCCGCCAACCGATCCAGCGTCAAATCGTAGGTAACACTGCTCCCCAAGTTCCCCTCCTGTGAAAACCGTAGCGAGCTGACGTTTACGACATCCAGTGCGGACTCTTTTTGCAAATAGATCAGCCGCGTTTCGGGGAGAGGCAGTTCGGGGTAGTTCAGCGATACCTTGAGGCTTTCCACATCTTTCTGGAGTTGGAACGTTAATTCCACGGTCTCATTGTAACCAAGCACGGGGATTTTTTCCTCGTACGGTTTGACGATGTTTGTGTCATCGATGCTATCAAGTAAGGAGACATAAATCGAGCGAATCTCATTCGTTGCGGCGATCTCTTGAGAACTAGCATTGCTCGACATCGATTCAGTTGTGGATGTGTTCTTTAACTGAAGCGTTACCATCATCTGGTTCTCGACGCGAAACTTCTTCGCACTAAGGATAGAGATATGGCGCGTGTCCTCCTCAAGGTGGATTTTATACGGAATATCCTCCTCAAGGTATTTGAGATTAATAGTGACGCTGTCTACATTCCGTCGTAGTTCAAAATCGAGGGTTTTCTCTTGTCCATCCTTCAACGTCGGGATGCGATGTTCATAAGGATAGCCGATGATCGCAGAGGCATCGTCTTTGATAGAGACATAGACGTTATTGATTTCTTGCGCTGTGTTGGTGTTTACTTCCTCTGCTTCGTCATTTAACACGCCGTACTTAAGAACGACTTCCAGCCGCCGCCGATCGCCCTCCTTATACCGTCGTACGGACACGACCGTGATATACGGATCCTCCTGTTTGAGGTGGATATTCTTCTTTTCCTCACGCCCCGAGTACTTCAACTCTACAACGACATCTCGCACATTCTCTTTTATGAGTTCAAACTCCAAAGTGATAGATTCATCCTCTTTGAGCGTCTCAATGCGTTGTTCGTAAGGTTCGGTGATAATCGCCCCGCTTGAACCATAACTCTCCTGCTCTTTAACCGTGACGAAGATATCGTCAATCTGTGCGCTGATGATAATATCTTGCCCTACCACTTTGGAGCTTTCGACGAGTTTGACAGGAGATGAAATATTCCGCAGGGTAATCGAGAACCGCTCGCTGCCATCGGGAGATTCATATAGGCTTGTCTCGTCAACGGTGATGTACCATTCATCTTTGAGAGACTCAAGCTCCACCCGTTGCACTTCCAGCTTTGCCTGTTCATATTCAGAGACAGCCGTTTCATAGTCTTCCTCTGCAGTATACACTTCGGTGACGGTGACAATGTTATTTTGCTCCGCCATCATCGCCTTCAGGTTCTCGAGTTCAATCTTCCTTTTTTTCATCAGCCTTTCTGCCGATTTCATCTTCTGACGCTCGATTTCTATCTTAATATGGCGGTCCTGTTCATCTTTGGTTTTCGTGCTGTCGCCATTAGTCGGTGGGGTCTCTTCTGCCTCCGCTGCCAATGTGACCTCAAACAGAGCACTTGGCAGCAGCATCCCTGCTGCGATGATGAAAATCAGCATAAGAATATTAATTCGCATTTTTAATAGGTTGGGTTTTCACGCCGATTTTCCTTTTAAAATCGGGATTATTTAACCAAACTGCAATTTGGCTAATCGGTTGGTATTGAGTCATGTGGACGCTATTCGGTTGCATCTTCCTCAGATTCGTATCCGGCAACATAGTGCAGATACAACGCCTCAAGGTCCTCTTCCTGAATCTCCTCACGCGTCAGTTCTCGCTCAAGGTTACCTTGCACCAGAATGCCAATTCTGTCAGCGATTTCCTTCGCACGGAAGATGTCGTGAGTGGACATGAAGATGGCTTTCCCTTCTCCTTTTAACTCACGGAGCAGATTTAGAAAATCGGCACCTCCCTTCGGGTCCAAACCTGAGGTCGGTTCATCAAGCAGGACAGCTTGTGCATTCTTCATAATCGCAATCGCGATGCCCAAGCGTTGACGCATTCCTTTAGAGAATGTCTTGACGCGCCGTGTGAAGGATTCCTCTGGTAAACCGACACGTCCGAGAGTTGCATCAAGTTCCGCATTTGACACCTTTTTGCGTCCACCGAGCTTCGCGAAAAATGAGAGATTTTGCCGCGCTGTAAAGTTCCGATAGAGTTCAACGTTCTCAGAGACGTAAGCAAGGTGCTTCTTCGCTTCCAAGGGGAACTTCGGAATCTCAATGTCTCCGATCAGCGCAGTACCGCTCGTCGGTTCGATGAAGTTAAGGAGCATAGAGATCGTCGTGCTTTTACCGGCACCGTTCGCACCGAGGACGACATAGATTTCGCCGTCCTCTACTTTCATGTTCAATTTATTGACGGCTAAAACGCTTTCGTTGTAGACTTTCGTGAGTTCGCGGGTTTCTAACATCGGGTTTCTCCTAATAGTTGATTGCTTCTATGTATATGATACCAAAGATCTCGACTGTATTCAAGCAAGACCTACCCCAATTCTGTTCCTTTACACAGTTGGTGCCTTCACGAGTTCAATCTGCTCCTCAGCTTTTCCGATTCTTGCAGGACTTACGCAAATTTAGACACGATGGTAGATTTTTGCTTTTTAAACCCCCTAAATCCCCCTTATCAGGGGGACTTCTGAACGCGCTGCGTAAGTCCTGTCTTGGTATGGTCTTTTACCAACTTATTAATATAAGCGGTTTTGTAAGTTTCCCAATTATCGGTCGGTGGGATATCGAGAATACTCAACTCCCGTAGATCCGGATTGTCTTCCAGAAGTGCCAGTGTATGCCGTTTTAATAGGTAACGTGAGTAGTTACCGAAATTTTCTACGGTGATACCTCTATCCAAAAGCATCTGGAGCCATTCTGCTCGTGGGTATCTTGCATCTATTTCACTCTCTGTAAGGTTACTGCTATAACTTACTTTTTCGTTCCCAACCGTGCGAGATACGCTTACTTCGGTCTTTAAATGCCCACGGTTGTAATCCGTGTCCAACGCTTTCATCAGTTCCTGCGCGTTTTGGGAACCGGTATACTTGTCAGGGAAGGGAAGTGATGTCCAGTTGAATTTGATATGTTCACGTAACTCTACATTCGATGTGCTGATTTCAGAATCTAATCCCTGCGTATGTGTATATGAATATGAGTGACTACACCCCCCCAGAAAAATGGCGAGCCCTAAAACTGTGAAAAGCGAGAGTCTCAATAAAATGTCTACGTTCTGAAAAATGCTATTCATTTTTCTCCCTCTCCTTTATTCGTGGATGTCCTAACTGAGAGCCTTACATCCTTTCAACCTCGTTTTTTCAAGTCTAAACTTTAGACAATATAAGCTTATGTCATAAAGACGCGTTTTAAGGGCAAAAAGGTTGCACTATTTTTGAATGACATCGAATTTCTGCGTTATAACCTATTTTCGGAGGCATCTTATTGGGTTAACCCGTTCTTTCCTAAAAAATTCAGAAAAAGCGGTAGAAAATTATACAAAAGGTATGGATAATTTGGCTATCGGCAGCATGCACGATAAGGCCTTGCGTCAAATATCCGATCTGAAAAATTTCAGGAACGCCACGGTTGTCAGCACCACTGCAAAGAAGCAGAGCAGCAGCACATCCACCGCTGATTGACGGAGTGTCTCACCTAAGGTTAAAGTTTCCAAAGGTGGCGGCTGTGTAATTTTGACGATATCAGTCTTTGGGTTCCACATTCTTGTGGAGGCATGATCTACTATTTTACTGAACAGATCCGTATGAAGCGCATCATAGTAACGCTCACCCGCTTGAAAGTAGTTGTTCCTTTTTGTCTTTCCAGTCTGTGTTAAATTTGTAGCGAGATAGATGAGAGAAGATGTGGGTGTGATTCGGGAAAGCGTCTCACCCACTTGTTCTTGTCGTTCTGTTTCACGTTTGTAATCCCGATCAAGTTTGTTAGCATAATCTTGGAATTTCAGTCGATATTCTTCTTCAAAGGGTTTCATGCGTTCATCAACTTTGTTCAATACCTCCCCAGCTATTATTCTGGCACCGCGCTCATCCGGGGGCATCTCCATGACAATTTTCTTTTTTTGCGCTGAGAGTGCCGCATCAAGATTGTCTCGCATGGCTGTCTTTTCCATATAGACGCTCTGCGAAGTTCGTGTTGGGGCAATAACCTTCGCTGCAAGAAAACCGACACGTGGTGTAATTAGCACGGCAAACACCCATATCGTAAAGGCGACGATGAGTGCTGTTTTGGCACTGTCTAAGTAGGTAGAAATCACCGTTCCTATCGCAAAAAACACCGCGATGTAGAGTAGCGAAGCGAGGGTTAGACTGAGAACTCGTAGAAAAATCTCGGATTCACCGAGCGGAAAGCCTTGCCAGACGAGTGCAAGTAAGCCGAACAGAAGCGACACCAAAAACGGCACCACGAACACAAGATACCCACCTATTAGTTTTCCTACCAAGAAGCGGTCGCGAGGGAGCGCGTTTGCCAAGGTTACCCGAAGCGTCCCTGTCTCTCTTTCTCCAGCAACAGCATCAAATGTAAATAGGAGGGCAAGCAGACTGAAGACTGTGCCTACTACAAATAGGAAGTCGAGATGTCCCAAAAGATGGGAGAGAGGGGCGGAAAACATGGACGGTGGCCCCTGTGTAATTCCATTGCGCGTCATTCCAAAATAGCTCGGGAGTGCGTCCCCTAATCCATTTGCGAATACGCTCAAAGGCGTCGGTTTGAGAAATAACTTAGAAACCTCAATTTCCGGTTCCAGTGGCCTCTTCGGGTTTACTGTGGTTTCTTCGATATTTGCCAGTTTAACAGCTTCTTGGTAATCGACAAGGTTTTGTTGGTAATTTCGATAACTAATAGAAAGGGTGAGCGGGACGAGCAACAGACACATCAACAGGAGTGCTACAAACCGGACGCTGAGAATATGATGCATTATCTCTTTTTGAATGAGCGTCATTAACATAATGTTTTCCTTCTGAAGCGAATAAAATCTGCTCTTCAGGACTTACATGAATGCTGTCCTTTTGCCGGCGCGGTTGAGAAACGCGTTAACAGGAGTGTATAAGTGCGTAAGTCCTCATAGTATAGACAAAAACAGAATAGTCCAAAAACGTCTATCGCCACCCTATAAGGCAGGATAGCGTGACTTCTTGATCCTATTCCACTTTGGTTTCTGAGGTGGCGATGTCGAGTTCTGGAAACGTTCTAAAGTCTTTTGGGCACGTCTGAGTTGTTTTGTAGCGTGCTCAATCTGTTTTCTGGCGTGTTCAACTTGTTGGGGATTGGACTGTTCCTGGGCACGCTCAATCCGTTCCTGGGCGCGCTCAATCCGTTCCTTGGCACGTTCAACTTGTTTCTTATGGTCCTCAATCTGTTTGGCTACCAGTTTATCAATATAAGCGACTTTATAAGCTGCCCGATCATCCGTTAAAGGCATGCCAAGAAACCCGATTTTCCGTAAATCCGGATTGTCCTCCAAAAATGCCAAAGTATGTCGCTTTGATAGGTAGATCCTATAATCGTCGAAATTCTCTATAGTGATGCCTCTCTGCAAAAGCATCTGGAGCCACTCTACTCGTGAATATCTCGCATCTATTTCACCGCTAATTGCAAGCTCGCTACTATAAACAACACCATCCTTACAGAGTGCCATCACCCTCGCCTTTGAATACCTTTGATTGTACGCCGCATCAAAGGCGTTCATCAATGCCTTCACGGTTTGCGGTCCGTCATATTCTTCAGGAGTCGTGGGTGGTGTTGATGATGGTGACCTGCCTTCTATCGATTCTATGAAGGAATTGACTGTTTGCGAGTTCACTTGGCTCTCCAAAAGGGCGATAATACCCAAAACTGTCAAAAATGCGAGCATTTTAACAACGTTTTTACTTCTCATTTTCGTTATGTCTCCTTCGTTAGCGTTACCTTGTGTAAACTTATGAGCAATCCGCTATTTTCAACGAATCCTTCACCTAAATTATACACTTGCTATTCTGAAAAGTTGCAAAAATCGACGAATCTAACATCGACTTCAGATATTTCTCCGTTGGATTATCTTACTGTCCCGCGGTTTACTGGATACCTATTCTATAGGCAGGTGTCTTCGTTACAACATATTTCTCCAGGACTTAAGCAAATTTAGACGCGATGGTAGATTTTGCTTTTTAAACCCCCTAAATCCCCCTTATCAGGGGGACTTCTGAACGCGCTGCGTAAGTCCTATTCTCTTTGAAATGGAGGTTTCAATTATTAATGATCCAATTTGTAGACGAGAAGGGTGCATAATTTCAGATTTATGAGATAACTTGTGAGGAATTCGACTGATAATATGCGAACTGGTGTGTGCATCAAATATCTGATCTGAAGAATTTCAGAAACGCTATAGTTGTCAACACCACTGCTAAGAAACAGAGCAGCAGTAGATCTACCATGGAGTGCCGGACGGTTTCTGACAAAGAGATTTCTGTCATGTTTGGCGGCGGGGCAATTTTCTTTGGTTCTGGCGGTTTTGATGTGAATCGCGCCATCGTTGCAAATTGATCGTCTGCAATTTCACTGAAATACGCTTCCTCAAGTTGGTTATAATAACGAGTGCCCGTTTGGAAATAGGTATTTCTTTTTATTTTCCCAGTCTCGGCTAAATTCATGGCGAGATAAATGAGCGAAGAAGTCGGTGTGATTCGGGAAAGGGTTTCTCCTACCGATTCTTGCCGCTTTTTTTCTCGCTGGTATTCTCGCTCGACTTTGCCGACTTGCTCCTGAAATTTCTGTCTATACTCGGCATCAATCGGTGCCCTGATTTCCTTGATTTTTTCCATATCGTTAGAGTTAATCGAGGTCCCTAAAGTTTCGACTATCTTTCCAGTAACCACCTGTTCCTTCTCTACGTCGAGGTTATTGCGAATCGCAGTTTTTTCCATATAGACGCTCTGCACAGCCCGCGTCGGCGCAATGAGTTTGGCAGTAAGGAACCCAACGCGTGGTGCAATCAGCACGGCAAGCACCCAGACAGTGAAAGCGACGATGAGTGCCGTCTTGGAGTTATCTAAGTAGGTGGAAATTACTGTCCCTATCGCAAAAAAGACACCGATGTAAAGCAGCGAGACTAACGTCAAACTCAACACGCGTAGGAAGATGTCAGATTCGCCCAAGGGGAACCCTTGTGATGCAAGCAAGAGTAAACCTAAGAGAAATGATACGAGGAACGGAACAACGAAAACAATGTATCCTCCGATCAACTTGCTCCATAAGAAAAGATCGCGAGGGAGAGCGTTTGCTAAGGTTATCCGAAGCGTTCCTGCCTCTCTTTCGCCCGCAACGGCATCAAACGTAAACAATAAGGCAAGCAGACTGAAGACCGTGCTGACGACAAATAGAAAATCGAGGTTTCCCAAAGCAGAGGAGAGAGGGGCTTCCCCGAGTGACGTTGATCCTTGCTTTACACCGTTGCGTGTCATTCCAAGATAGCTGGGGAGCGATTCCTCTAAACCTTTTGCAAACACACTTAAAGGTGTCGGTTCAAGAAAAAGTTTGGAGAATTCGACATCTGGGGCCGGAGGATTCCGTGGGTCGTCATGGGTTTCTGCAACTGAGAGTTTAAGGGATTCTTGGTAATTGACTTGGTTTTGGAGATAATTGCGGTAATTGATATGCAGGGTAAGCGGAACAAGTAAGAGACACATCACGAGGAGTGCAACAAATCGGACACTGAGAATATGATGCATCATCTCTTTTTGGATTAGCGTCATTAACATCTAATTTTCTCCTTGTTAGGTGGACAAGGCGCATTCCAGTCCTACAGTGGCAGGTAGCGTGATGTTTTTTCATTACGTCTCCTTCATCAGCGGTGCCTTCATGTCGCTTGTAGAGGTGATTCTTTTATTTCTAAAGTATGCGTTCACGCAATCAATACCTTATTAAACACTCTATTTCTTAAAAGGTTCCGAAAAAATATTTGCATAAACTCTATATCCTACGCGCCTAACAAGTCAGTCTTGTATTCCGCAACAATTGTTTCCAATACAGATTCAGGAATATCTTCCAACTGCGACGCTAATTCTTCTTCAACGTTAACCATCAGGCTGTGGTCGAATGTTTCGCGTTCGGCACACGGGTCAAGATATTCACCGTGTGCTTCCAACAAGACTGTCAGTCGTGCTGGTGTCAACCCCTCGGAAATGCCGTGCAAACCCCACGCTGTGCCACAATAGCCTTTCTCATAATCGACACCGAGATGTTTCTGTAGAATTTTTTCTCTTTCAGCACCTTGGGCACCACTATTTTCGAGTTCTGCTGCTGCAGCGATTGCACGCGAATCCAATTCCACCTGGAACGCAGTGGATGCATCTGCCGCTGGGACAGGGTAGATTTTATATTCTTTCATAGTGTTCTCCATTGATTGCAGATTACAAAATATAAGGGCGGCCCAAAGGGTTAGAGCCGCCCGTTTTCTCTACATCTACCAAAAAGGTTCTCTATACCACTGCAGAAAGTCCGCCATCTATATTAATAGCGGTTCCCGTAATAAACGATGCACAGTCTGAGACAAGGAAGGCGATGAGATTGCCCACTTCACTCGGTTCACCTAAACGTCCAAGCGGATGCTCGGTACCACATGCCTCCCAATATTCCTCAAGTGTTCCGGGAGAACCGGCTGCTTTCCATGCGCGTTCTCCCTGTGCACTCTTAATCGAAGTGAGGCAAACCGTGTTAACCAGGATTTTGTGAGGTAAAAGTTCTTTGGAGAGTGCTTTCGTCAAGGCGATCCCTGCGGCTCGACTTACAGAAGTCGGACAGGAACTCGCACTGGGCTGTTTCCCACCCGGATGCGTGATATTGATAATTCTGCCGCCGCCACTGTTTTTCATGTGCGGAATCACTAACCGCGCACAACGAACCGCACCCATCAACTTGAGATCCAGATCGTCGTACCATTCCTCGTCGCTTGTCGTTTCAAAGGCACCTGCTGCGGATCTGCCGGCGTTATTGACTAAAATATCAATTTTTCCGAAGTGGCTCGCGGTTTGTCCGATAAAATTCTCTAACGTCTCCGGTTTCGTTACATCTGCGGGGATTGCGAGGACTTCACCACCGGTTTGTGCGCGGATTTCTTCAGCGGCATCTGCTAACACCGTTTCACGTCTACCACAGATCGCTACTTTCACACCTTCTTCACACAGACGGAGGGCGATACCCTTGCCAATCCCCTCGCTTCCACCAGTAATGACTGCAACTTTTCCAGTCAATCCGAGTTCCATGAGTTCTCCTTGTGTTTTTGATATTCTACCCTGTGAGGGAGGATATCGCCCGCGGCACTGTTTTAAGCACATCGGTTGCGATGAGTCCATGCATCCCTAACACTTCGGTGGCGATGTCTCCGGCTAACCCGTGTATATAAACCCCAATCGCAGCTGCCCTTTCGCTTGATACACCTTGTGCCATTACCCCTGCGATAATGCCCGTCAGGACATCTCCCATGCCGCCTGTCGCCATGCCGGGGTTACCAGTAGAATTGATCCACACGTCCCCGTTTGGGTACCCGGTAACAGTGGGTGCCCCTTTAAATACAAGCGTTAGACGGTGTTCACTTACAAACCGCTGGACAGTACTAACCCTGTCTGCCTCTAATGTAGAAACCGAGGTATTCGTTAACCGTGCCATCTCGCCCGGATGTGGTGTGAGCACTGCCTCTCCATCCAGTAATGAGATAATTTCTGGGGCATGCGCGAGGGCGTTCAACCCATCTGCATCGATAACCATCCGTAAACCGAGTTTCTGTTTCCTGTTTTCGTGAACCAATTGTTGAACAAGTGTCACAGTCTCCGGGTATTGGGAGAGTCCGGGACCTATTGCAAGCACGGATTTCGTTTTTTTCGCGAATTCGAGGATGGTTGAGGTGGCGGATGCTGCTAAGCTGCCTGCCTCCGTTTCTGGCAGCGGAAGTGTCATCACTTCGGGTAAAAGACTTTCTAAGATTGGATTGAGATGTTTCGGAGTCGCGAGGGTTACCAACCCCGCACCAGCACGCAAAGCCGCCTCACTGGCGAGTGCTGCCGCGCCTGTCATACCTGTCGAGCCAGCAACGACGAGGACGCGCCCGTAAGTTCCTTTGTGAGACGCAGTCGGGCGCGGTGGCATCCATTGTGATACTTGTGCTGTCGTTGTCCAGTTGACCTTGATATTTTGCGCATCCACAACCTGTTCTGGGAAACCGATGTCAACGACTTCCAGTTTTCCAGCGAGTTCGGCACCCGGATGTACCAACAACCCTCTCTTAAGCAAGCCTATTGTTACCGTTCTATCTGCTCGCACACAGGTGCCCAGCGGATTTCCGGTGTCCGAATCCAGACCGGACGGTAGATCAACAGAAAGAATAGGTGTGGAGAGACTATTAATGGCGTTAATTACAGTAGCGATTGGATCGCGAACTGTTCCGCGCAACCCTGTGCCGAAAATCGCATCTACAAGGAGTTCACAGTTAGCGATGTGATTTAAAGAGGTGCTTTGTTCCCTAAAGAAATCATATCCGAGTTCAGCATCCGTCAGAATTTCCGCAATCCGCAATCTGCCCCTTGGCGCAGCTTGCAAGCCAAAACTTTCTGTTAAACGTTTCGCAATTTGAAGGTTGATCTCTGCTTCGCCGGTGAAGCTATCTGGTGGCGAAACAAGGAAAAGATGCACGTCGCGCCCTGCGTGGGCAAGTTGACGTGCGATGACTAACCCATCGCCGCCGTTATTGCCTTTACCGACAAGGATGCCGATCCGTTGATATGTCGGATAATGCTGTTCAATCGCACGAACGATGGCACTCCCAGCCGTCTCCATGAGCACGATGCCGGGAATGCCAATACCTTCAATAGTGTCCTGATCGATTTGGCGCATTTCCGCCGCCGTCACGACTTTCATGCAGTGTCGCCTTGCAGTTTGTCAGCAAACACTAACAGCTGCGCTTCCATCTGCTGAACTGCTTGTTCCAAGCTTTCTCGCACTACCTGAACCTCCTGAACCCGCTCATCTTGATGGGTCTGGAGACAAAACATCAGATTTGTGCGGAGGTCGAATAGACTCTGTTGGATATGATCTTGGAAGGAGCCTTCCGGGTACATCCACCGCCTACCCCGCGTCTGTCGCAAGTTGAAGTGGCAGTGACCATTATCACTACCGAAGCAGTCGAAACGCATAATCTCATCATCGTAGACGTACAATGACGCTGCCGGACCATGTCCACCAGCGTCATTGCGCCAGTATGCCTCTAACCGAACGTTATCCTGAATCGGATATTCAACGAGGTCGTGTTTTTGGTTCGCCATCTCTACTCTCTCCTTGGGTGCTTCCACACGGTAAAAAACCGCGCCTACAGTAAAGGGTTAAAAAGTGACTTGAATTTGAACCAGGTTTGCGCTAAAGTATAGCAGCGTCAAAAACAGAAGTCAATAATTAACATGTGATTTATTAGGGTCATTTAGTTTTCCGATAAGAGTGAACGCTCAATCGCAACATTCCTCTGTAGGAGCGATCTCCGAATCGCGACTTTCCTACCAAGATGGCTGAAAGGCATAAAACTAAATAGCCCTATGTGATTTATCAGAGTCATTCAATTCTCCCGTAGTTTCGATTTTTCGCGCAAGATTTCTTGGTTTCCGTAGGAGCGAATTCTCGGTCGTGACACCTCGGCGGAGTTTGATAATGATTCAATATAGGACTTACGCAGCGCGTTCAGAAGTCCGCCTGATAAGGGGGATTTAGGGGGTTTAAAAAGCAAAACTCTACCATCGGTCTAAATTTGCGTAAGTCCTGCAATATCTAAACGGGGAACCCCGATTCTCTCAAACAGCAGAAGGATTCGGTAGTTCGAGGCTAAGGAAAACCAGCGAGCAAAGCACCTCAACTCCTTTGCTAAATGCTCTTCGCTGACTGCCGAAAACTGAATGCCTCTTGTGATTTATAGAAATGGAGTAATAACGTGCGTATTTCCGTTGATGATGCGCGAGGCCTCGCGGAGACCTTTTTAACAAGAACTGGAATGTCCCCAACGGATGCCGCAATAATTGCGGATATCCTATTGGAAGCCGAACTCCGTGGACGAAAGACGCACGGCTTTATTCGGTTGCCCGGAATTAAAAGCCGCTATGAACACGGTGAACGAACTGACATTCGGGTTGACAAGGAAGCAGGAGAGTGCATACGGATTGATGGCGGTAACCAACCCGGTTATCTCGTCGCGTATCGTGCAATGGAACTTGCGATTGAACGCGCAAAGCAGAACGGGGCAGGTATCGTTGGTGTTTATAACACATCGCATTGTGGTATGGCAGGGTACTATGTCGATATGGCACGGAAAGCGGATGTTATCGGGTTGCTCTTTGCTGACTGTCTGCCCCGAATTACGCCCGAAGGCGGCACGGAAGCTATCCTCGGAACAAATCCGATCGCCGTTGGAATTCCGTCCAACACAGTTCCAATCTTATTTGATATGTCTACCGCTGCGATTACCAATGGAGATCTGCTCGTCGCTATGCGCGAGGGGACCGCAATTACTGAAGGCATCGCGTTTGATCCGGCGGGTGAACCGACGACGGACGCGGATGCAGCTTTGAAGGGGAGTGTCCGTCCGTTCGGTGGACATAAAGGGTTTGGACTTGCCCTCATAACACAAATCCTTGCGGGTGCGTTAGTCAACGCCGCAACAATTCCGAACCCCGGTACAAACTACGGTTTACTCATTATTACGATAGATCCAACAACTTTTGTGCCGTTGTCGCAATTCAAAACGGAGGTTGATAAACTCATTGCACGCGTCAAGGAGAATCGACGTGAAACAGGAATTACAGAAATTCTTATCCCAGGGGAACGTGCCTACCGTCAGCGGGAATTGCATTCCGCTGATGGCATCCATTTAGACGATACACTTTTAAGTCAATTAACTTAAACAAATTGTTAGATGCGATTTTCGCATCGCACCGAAAGGAAAATCTCTATGGAAACCACTTTTAAAGCAGGTATCATCGGTTGTGGGGGGCGTGGACGCTCCCATGCACGCGGATATCAAGCATCTCCAGATGTTGAGATTGTCGCGTGCTCAGACCCGATTGAAAACGCACGAGACGACTTTGCAGAGCAGTTTGAGGTACCCAACACCTACGAAAGCTACGAAGAGATGCTGAAGAAAGAATCACTTGATTTTGTCAGCGTCTGTACGTGGATTGGGCTCCACAGGGACATGGTTATTGCTGCTGCCAACAGCGGTATTAAAGCCATCCATTCTGAGAAACCGATGGCACCGACATGGGGCGATGCGAAAGCTCTCTATCAGGCATGTGTGGATAACGACGTGGTGATAACGTTCTGTCACCAACGCCGTTTCGGGGCACAATTCATTAAGGCGAGACAATTGGCAAACGAAGGTGCGATTGGTGAACTTCGCCGTCTTGAAGGTTCGTGTTCAAACCTGCTTGACTGGGGAACACACTGGTTTGATATGTTCCTTTTTTACAATAATGACGAACCTGTTGACTGGGTAATCGGTCAAATAGATGTAGCAGAAGAGAGGCTTGTCTTCGGGATACAGGTGGAGACGAGCGGGCTATCGTGGTTCCGCTGGAAAAACGGTGTAGAGGGCTTGTTGACAACCGGCGGTGTCTCTTTACAAGGGTTCGCGAATCGCCTCATCGGCACCGAGGGTATCATTGATGTCGGTGGCGGCGCACCGGTCCGCATGTTGCGTGCGGGGTCTAATGAATGGGAAACCCCTGATTTAAGCGACATCCCGAAAGGTGATGACACAGTCCTCGCTGTTCTTGATCTCATCGACAGTGTTAAGACGGGACGCGAGCCGGAACTCAGCGGACGTAAGGCACTACAGGGAACGGAACTTATATTTGCGACGTATGAGTCGAGTCGACGGCGTGCAAAGATTAATTTGCCGCTCACAGTCGACGATTCCGCTTTGCTGACGATGGTCGCCAATGGCGACATCGGTTAATTTTTATTGCTGCAGGCGCGGTTTACCTCCGCGCACTGTAGCAGTATTGCATGCCTTGCGTTTTTCTGTAATTTTTATCAACCTAATTGAATTTTTTGCGTCTAATGAAGATTAAAGGGGATTTTACACACCTGTTCCCCAAGACCATAACGTTTTAAAGAATTAGAAGCAGTAAATAGATACGGCGCAGTTCTCGACACACTCCATTCAACGCCAGCGGCGCGTAAAACGCGCTTGCCAGACACCGCTTGATGTATTGAAGCATGGAGGTGCCGATACCGGGATAAGGTCCGAACCTGCCCGGAAAATTTGTGAATCAACGCGAATTACCGAAGTTTAGCAATTTTTCGGACTCGCAACAAGCAGGGAGAAACGAGTGCCAAAAGCAAATAATATGTACGGTGTTGCTTATAAGCCGGTATACAAAAGTCGAAACCAACACAAGCACGGAAACGATCCGGTCCCCAAATCGCCAATCCGTTCGGGTTTGGTGAATTTTCTCGCTTTCAGCGAAACTTGCAAGCCGAAACTTGCTACTATAAGTCAAATTTTTGTCTGCCTCGCAATCTTATTGGTTTCTGCCAACGTTTGGGCAGTACCTACTGTAGATCTGTCAGTTGTTGATACTATAGGAGATGATACAGTTTTCAACGGGGATCAGCAGAAGTTACGCATCACCATTTCGGTAACTGACGATGAGGACGACCTTGGCGAGTATGATTATATCGTTGAGGTTGATGGGGAGGAGCTCAAAATTGGTTCCGGCAGGGTAAACAAAAATGGGACAAAGATTGTTACACGGGATTGGAATGGCCGTGGTCTTTTAGAAGGTACTTACACGATTCGGGTCGAAATCCGAAACAATGCGGCTGATACTGACCCGCTAGCAACAGATACAGAGTCAATAACCTTCGACAAAACTGCGCCGGAGATTTCGATTGGTACAGATGCCGATGAATTCTCACCGAACCGGGACCGAGTTCTTGATGACATTGCTGTTTTTTATAGCATAAACGAGGATGTTGCTGAG
>JAKZUG010000676.1:0-9648 GCA_047516705.1 Candidatus Poribacteria bacterium
GTATAGAATCGTTCGCCATTTTTTTATCCTTTATGAATTTTTAACTATTGTCTTTTCTGTATATACCATTTTACGGTGGCGGGGTCTAAGCAAGACTGCGGAGCCGACCCACGTAAAGATTAAAGTAAGTGACGATAGTTAAAAAACTACTGAAGCATCTGAAAATAATCTTGGAGCGGTGTGACAGTAATATCACCACGCTGTAGCGCATCAATCGCGTTAACGGCTGCGGCTGCGCCGGGTATCGTTGAGAAAATTGGAATATCGTGCGCTATCGCCATTTCACGAATTAAGAGTTCATTCGGTCGATGTAAGTCGCCAGTAGGAGTATTGATAATCAAGTCAACCGCATGATTCTTGATATAATCGTGAATAGTTGGTCTGCCCTTACCGATGCTAAAGACGAGTTCTGGCTTCATTCCGTTACGGAGCAGTACCTTTGCAGTTCCGTGTGTGGCGATAAGTTCAAAGCCCATATCCGTAAGTTTCTTAGCGATGAAGATGATTGCGCGCTTGTCTTTATTTTTAACACTGATGAAAACATTGCCGCCCAGCGGTAAAGTATAACCGCATGCCTTCTGTGCCTTCGCAAACGCACGGGAGACATCAGTATCAATTCCCATTACCTCGCCAGTTGATTTCATTTCGGGTCCCAAGCGCGTGTTTGAACCCGGAAAGCGGTTGAAGGGAAACACCGGTGCCTTGACACTGAAATAGGCGGGTTCAATCTCGCGCGTAAATCCGAGTTCCTCAAGGGTCTTACCCGCCATCACGCGCGCAGCGAGTTTTGCCAATGGCACACCGATCGCTTTACTGACAAACGGAATAGTTCGGGATGCGCGTGGATTCACCTCAAGCACATAGATTTCATCGTTCTTTATTGCGTATTGGACGTTCATCAAGCCGCGGACGCGCAAAGCTTTCGCTAGGTCATAGGTGAAGGTTTTGAGTTGTTCAATCTGCTCATCTACGAGTGTATAAGGCGGTAACACACAGTCGCTGTCTCCAGAATGGATACCGGCTTCCTCAATGTGTTCCATAATACCACCGATGACAGTGAGGTTGCCATCGGAGATTGCATCAACGTCGACTTCAATTGCTTCTTCAATATATTTGTCAATAAGTACAGGATGCTCTGGTGAGGCTTGAACAGCGGTGTTCATATATTCGTGCAAGAGTTCTTCATCGTAAACGATCTGCATGGCACGTCCACCCAAAACATACGAGGGTCGCACGATAACCGGATAGCCGAGTGCGGCAGCAATAGGCACAGCTTCCTCACTTGATGTTGCGGTACCGTTAGGCGATTGCATCAACCCAATATCGTCCAATACTGCTTTAAAGAGTCGTCGGTCTTCCGAACGTGCTATATCTTCAGGGCTGGTGCCGATTATCGGCACGCCTGCGTCTCTGAGTGCAATAGCAAGATTTAGCGGTGTCTGCCCCCCAAACTGAACAATGACCCCGATCGGTTTCTCTTTATGGTAGATATTTAGAACGTCTTCACGCGTCAACGGTTCAAAATAGAGTCGATCGGAGATGTCGTAATCAGTGCTAACAGTTTCAGGATTGCTGTTCACCATGATGGTTTCATAGCCATCGGTCTTGAGAGCGATTGCGGCATGAACACAACAGTAGTCAAATTCGATGCCTTGCCCGATCCGATTGGGACCACTGCCGAGAATCATAATCTTCGGTTTATCCGACGGACGCACCTCATCTTCACTGGAATAGGTAGAATAATAGTAGGGGGTTTCTGCTTCAAACTCTGCGGCACAGGTGTCAACGGTTTTGAATGTCACCTCAATGCCGAGCTCTTTTCGACATTTGCGAATGGCTTCTTCCGATACGTCGTAGATGTCCCCTAACTGTTGGTCGGAAAACCCGAATTGTTTTGCTTTTTGCAAGAATTTCTTTGTGAGTGCGCCATCTCTTTCAAGGTTTTGCGGTGTGTGGTTTGGGGTAGAGCCTTGCAAATGCTGTCCTATATGTTGTCGCGCATCTGGCTCTGACAAAGTCTTTTCAAAGTCAACAATTTCCTTCAAATTATAGAGGAAAAACGGGTCGATGTGCGTGTAGGCATGAATTTCTTCAATGCTCATCCCCCGTGCAAGGGCGGTTTTGATATAAAAGATTCGTTTGACGTTAGGAATGCTCAGTTTGCTCGGGAGTTCAGACAACGGGAGTTCATCAAGTGGGTGGTTATCTAATCCATGCCATCCGTTCTCGAGTGATCTCAGTCCTTTCTGTAATGCCTCTTTAAAGGTGCTGCCGATAGCCATAGCCTCGCCGACGGATTTCATTTGTGTTGTGAGTGTTTCATCGGTGCCTTGGAATTTTTCAAACGCCCAGCGCGGGATTTTGACAACGACGTAATCAATTGTCGGTTCAAAGCAGGCAGGTGTTTTAGCGGTGATGTCGTTCGGAATTTCATCTAAATTGTAACCGACAGCAAGTTTCGCTGCGATTTTGGCGATAGGAAACCCGGTGGCTTTTGAGGCAAGCGCAGAACTACGGGAAACACGCGGGTTCATTTCAATGACGACCTGTTTACCTGTTTTCGGATTAACAGCAAATTGGATGTTGGAGCCGCCTGTGTCAACACCAATCTCGCGGATAATCTTAATCGCCGAATCACGCATCAGTTGATATTCTTTATCCGTCAATGTTTGGATAGGCGCGACGGTGATGCTATCGCCGGTATGGACTCCCATGGCATCGACATTTTCAATGGAACAGATGATAACGACGTTGTCCGCACCATCTCGCATCACCTCAAGTTCAAATTCCTTCCATCCGATGACAGACTTTTCGATGAGCAATTTACTGATTGGACTGAGGGCAAGACCTGCCGTGACCATTTTTTCGTATTCTTCGATATTGTAAGCGATACCACCACCAGTGCCGCCGAGTGTAAATGCTGGACGGATAATCGCCGGAAATCCTATCTCTTGGACAAGTGCAAGTGCTTCTTGCACAGTGTGCGCGATGCCACTCTGAGGAACCTCCAACCCGATTTTCATCATCGCTTCTTTGAAGAGCGCGCGGTCCTCAGCCTTTTGGATGGCAGGCAATTTCGCACCGATAAGCTCAACACTATACTTATCTAATACACCGGATTCCGCGAGTTCGACAGACACGTTCAAAGCGGTTTGTCCACCGAGTGTCGGTAGCAAGGCATCTGGACGCTCCTTGTCGATGATAAGTTCCACCGTATCCGCTGTGATCGGTTCAATGTATGTCTGGTCAGCGAAATCCGGATCGGTCATGATGGTGGCAGGGTTGCTGTTGACAAGGGTAATCTCATACCCTTCCTCCCTGAGTGCCTTACACGCCTGCGTTCCGGAGTAATCGAACTCGCACGCCTGTCCGATGATAATCGCACCGGACCCTATAATTAATATTTTTTTTATATCTGTTCGCTTTGGCATGATTTGTTTTTAGTTGTCAGTTGAAGCGTCTCGTTTGGACGACTACTGATGACTCTCTTTCTCCATCATCTCTGTAAAACGCGAAAAGAGATAACTGGCATCGTGCGGACCGGGGGATGCCTCCGGGTGATATTGGACAGAAAAAACGGGATACTCCCGATGCTGTATCCCTTCAAGTGTGTCATCATTTAGATTGATATGCGTAATGTCAACGCTATTCGGCAGTGAGTCAATATCAACGCAGAATCCGTGATTTTGTGAGGTAATCTCAACCTTGTCAGTTTCAAAATGCTTGACAGGTTGATTTGCCCCTCGATGTCCAAACTTCAGTTTGAACGTTTTCCCACCGAGGGCAAGCCCCAGAAGTTGATGCCCCAAACAGATACCGAAAAGCGGTTTTTTGCCCATCAAACCTTGGATCGTCTCAATTGCATAACCGACTGGCATCGGATCCCCTGGACCGTTTGACAGAAAAACGCCATCTGGTGCCGCGGCGAGAATCTCCTCAGCAGTTGTCTTCGCTGGCACGACTTGAACTTCGCATCCATGTTCGGTGAGTTGACGCAAGATATTGTATTTGATGCCGAAATCAAGGGCGATGACGCGATATTTAGAATTTGTGTTGTTATCACTATTATGGTGCTGCCATGCGTATGGATTCGGGCATGTCACACGTTGCACCAAATCCCAACCGACCAAGCCGTGCCACGCTTTGGCTTTTGCAACGAGACTTTCAGGATTCAGGTCTTCTGTAGAGAGGCAGCCATTCATTACGCCGTGAACCCGGAGCCGACGAGTGAGTGCGCGAGTATCAATCCCTTGAATACCGATGATATCATGCTCGGATAAATAAGTATCTAAACTCCATTTTGAACGCCAATTGCTATGGTATGCGCTATATTCACGAACGACAAACCCTTCCACCTGCGGACCAATGGATTCAACGTCTGCTTCGTTGCAGCCGTAATTCCCTATCAAAGGATAGGTCATCGTGACGATCTGTCCGTTGTAGGAGGGATCGGTCAAAACCTCTTGATAGCCTGTCATACTGGTATTAAAGACAACCTCACCGACAGTTTCACCCGTCGCGCCAAAATGTTCGCCTTCAAAAACTGTTCCGTCGGCTAACGCCAAAATTGCTTTCATATTTTCCTTCCCTCGCGGAGTGTAATCGTTTGCCAACCTTTAAGTTCCCATCCTGCGAAAGGTGTGTTTTGACTTTTTGAACGAGATTTTGTTACGTCGACCGGATGAACCGGGTCAACATCAATGACAGTAACATCTCCGACAGCACCGACGGAGAGGGTTCCGCGGTCAATGCCGAGTATATTCGCCGGAATAGCAGTCATCTTTGCAATCGCCTTTCCCAATGTGAGGTGTTCCGGTTGCACGAGATATGTAAACACAAGTGGTAGGCATGTCTCTAAACCGATAATTCCGTTAGGCGCGTCAAGCATGCCTTGTGCCTTTTCCGAGGGCGCGTGCGGTGCGTGATCGGTCGCGATTGCGTCAATCGTCCCATCGCACAAACCTTCAATGATCGCATCAATATCGGTCTGTGTGCGGAGGGGTGGATGCATCTTGGCATTCGTCCCCTGTTTCTCTACCTCTGTATCGGTAAGGATCCAGTGGTGTGGACATGCCTCCGCAGTCACATGAACCCCCCGTTTTTTTGCTTGACGTATCAAAGCGACAGCACCCGCAGTGCTGACATGGAGTACATGGAGATGCCCACCAGTCATCTCTGCTAACATGATGTCGCGTGCGACGATGATGTCCTCTGCAGCGTTCGGACTACCGATAAGCCCCAGTTTTCGGGAGATCTCTCCCAGATTCATGACAGCACCGGCGTTGAGATTATGCTCTTCGCAGTGAACCATAATCGGAAAACCGAGTTCTGCACTCAAGGCGAGTGCGTCGCGCATGAGTGCGGCGTTCATGACGGTAACGCCATCATCGCTGAAACCGACCGCGCCTGCGGAACGCATCCCACGCATATCAGTAAGTTCCTCACCGGCAAGATCTTTGGTAATACTACCAAACGGAAACACATTTGTCTTTGCCGTCTCACGCACAATGTCGTAAATCTGCTCAATCTTTTCGGGTGTATCTATCACTGGCGATGTGTTTGCCATGCAAGCAACGGAGGTGAATCCGCCTGCTGCTGCTGCCGCCGTGCCAGTAGCAATCGTCTCTTTATGCTCGAACCCCGGTTCTCGGAGATGGACATGCATATCGATTAAGCCCGGTGCAACAATCAGCTCCATCGCATCGTACACATTGGCGTTTTGGAGATCGGTCAACGCTTCTTTACCACCCACCTTGGTAATCTCGCCATCAGTGATAAAGAGATCACCGACTTCATCAATGTTATTAGCGGGATCAATAATATGTCCGTTAATGATACACGCGTCGCTCATTCACCGTCCCTTTCATAAATGATTGCTGAGTCTACGCCAGGCTCTTCTTCGGCAAGCTGCACCCGAACAAACTCTCTGTGTGAGGTGGGTACATTTTTGCCGACATAATCGGCAGCAATTGGCAATTCGCGATGTCCTCTGTCGATCAGGGTAGCCAATTGGATTGCGGCTGGACGGCCGAAATCCATGAGTGCGTCCATTGCCGCGCGAACGGTACGCCCTGTATAGAGCACCTCGTCTACCAAGATGACCCATTTGCCGGTAATGTCAAAAGGCAGTTCGGTATTGCTGACCTGAATCTGCGTCTCGTGGAGATTAATATCATCTCGATAGAGCGTGACATCAATGGCACCGACATCGACTTCAATGTTTTCGATGCGTTCAAGGTTCTCGGCGATGCGATGGGCGATGAAATCGCCACGACTTTTAACCCCGACGAGTACGAGTTCTTCGATGTGTTTATGATTGTGCTCTAAAATTTCGTGAGCGATCCTGAGTAATGCGCGGCGAATTTCTTCGGCGTTCATCACTTGTGTCTTTTCACGCATTTCCATTTTTTTTGTCCTATAAGATCTCTTAATAACAAAAAAGCCTCCCCCGTCTGATGTGACGAGAAAGGCATCATCCAATCAATTCCGATGGACAATCTAAATTTTGGGTCCGATTCAAGTTGTGATCTTGCATCCTTTTTTCAACCTCGCTGGATTGGATTAAAAAGGTTTTAACACGAACGCTCCATTTATTTTTATATTATACCATATCTGTGCGTTAATTGCAAATTTTTATTTTCATAGTTTCCCCAGGGTCTAATTTTATCTGGGGTACTTTGAATGCTTCAACTGTGATTCAGTTAGTAACCGATTTATGTCTCTCACCGGAATCGCTAGGGCATTCATGTGTCTGTCACTCCGTGCGACAATGCCGATCAAGGCCCCTTGCTTGTTGAGCACAGGTCCACCACTATTACCGCCAAAGACATCGGACTGGATGTGCAAGAAATCCGCATGGTCGTTCAGAAATTCGCCGAGTGTCCAACGCCACAGGTCTTGTCCGCCGGGATTGCCGAGGATATAGACGAGATCGCCAGCATTCGTTGTAGGCGTGGTGAAGTTCCAGTCAATTTCGCGGGTGGTTTCTGGGAGACCATCAAGCCTAATGATTGCGAGATCTGTCTTCTCATTTCTCGCAACGACGTGGCCTTTGGTGTAATAACCGAGCTGCTTTAGCACACCGCTATTTGTTAGGTAGAAGTTCCGGTCTTTAATGAGTTCTCCGTTTTCGTCGGGTGCAGGGAAATATACGTCTATTGTGTTCTGTGCTCCTGTGACGTGTGCGTTGGTGACTGCAAGTCTGAATTTCTTGTCAATTAGCACGCCGCTGCCTTCGTCTATTCCTGAATTGACTATCCATATGACTGCGCGGATGGCGTTGTTATAGACTTGGTCAGCGGTGGGTTTTGGATGCGTAAGCGGGTTTGTCCTTTCCGGTCGTTGGGTAGTAATTCGCCATAAGCGGATGGTCTTATCCCTACTTCCACTCGCGAGTTTTCGACCATCCGCGGTGAAACTTAGGCTGCAGACCAAATCCGTATGTCCTGTGAGAGTCTTCTCGTGCGTTCCTGTGTCCACATTCCATAGGCGGATGTTGCCGTTACTACTCCCCGTCGCGAGCGTCCGACCATTCAGGTCGAAATTTACGTCATACGGGTAGGATGAATCTATATGTCCAGTGAGAGTCTTCTTGTGTTTGCCCGTGACAGCATCCCATAGACAAACAGTATCGTCACTATCCCCACTCATGAGCGTTCGCCCCTCAGGACTGAACGCTACATTCCAGACCCAACCATCCGTGTCTCCATTTGCATCACTTGCGTGTCCAGTGAAGGTTTTCTTGCGTTCTCCCGTAGCAACATTCCATAAAAAAAGGAGTCCGTCGGTACCTCCACTCGCAAGCGTCCGACCATCAGGATTGAAGGCCACGTCCAAGACCTCACCTTTATGCCCAGTGAGTGTTTTTTTGTGTTTTCCCGTGACAACATCCCATAGGCGGATGGTTTCATCCGAACTCCCGCTTGCGAGTATGCCCCCATCTGGACTGAAGGCCACGCTATTAACACCATTCTTATGCCCAGTGAGTGTTTTCTTGCTTCTGCCTGTCTTTACATCCCATAGATAGACATCCGACCCGTTTCCGCTTGCGAGCGTATGCCCGTCGGGACTGAACGATATGCCCTTGACCCAAGGCCCCGGATGGGTGATCGTGGATAGATGCCTGCCTATAGCAGCATCCCATAAGCGGATAGTGCCATCGAAACCTGCACTAGCGAGTACCAGTCCATCAGGACTGAACAATACCCTGTCGATCATTTGCGTATGCCCCGTGAGGGTAGCATAGTGAACGTAATCTTGCGCGAAACTGTTTGCAGAGAAAAAGACTGCGACAAGAAGTAGCGTAGAAATGACAGGACAAGTTTGTTTCATAGTATTCATTTTTATCTTAGGTTGTGCGTTCATCTGCGTTTTTAGTTCAGATAAGATCGTCTTTACGAAGCGATATGACGTTGTTTGGAACCTATTTCATAAATTGCCATCCGAGGTGCCGGGACTTCGTGTCTCGGCTCTCATGCAACACCTTTGTGAGATGACTTTTATCAGAGTCAATCTCTTCAGGACTTCGATAATCTGTGGGGTAAGGCGAGTTTACAGGAAGGACAGGAAGTCTTAAGTTAAGAGTAGTCAAATCATCATAGTGGTATTTCGCAAAGAAGGAAATATCAATCAACCGGGGATCGGGTGGTTCCGCCTCAAAAGTCAACACGTATCCGAGCGGAGGAAACGCAAGTTCACTGAAAGTATGTTGACTCTCAATTTTGGCGCGTATTCCGTTTAACTCCTCTTCAATACTCACGAGGCTATTCATGTCAAAGTTGTCAGTTTTCACCTTCACCATTCCGCCCGTTACACGAAACCTTTTTGAATTAAAGAATGCAAAGAACTTGATGTCGGGATTCAAGTGACGTTCTCTTTTATCCAACACGAACTCCACTAAGTCTTGATGGTAGAGCCTGAATTTATTGTTGTTAACACTAAACATCATACAAGCAATCTGTTTAATTACTCGCAGCGGAAAGATTCGGAACCGATAATAAAGCGATGGGCGATTCGCCGTGTATTCAAGAATATTCATGCTTTGACATGCCCAATCAATGAACACCACCGTACCACGAACCTGTATTACCGTTGCAGCTTTTGCAAAGAGTATAGCCCCCTAATCCTTTTTGAGAAATCTGATTGTTGTAGTTTCCCTGAGTGATTCCCATAAAATAATTGTAATGCTTTACCGAGCAATTGTTAAACGCCTTTTTTGGGGGCAGATGCTCAAATGATAATTCCCCGTAACTTCCACAGAGATGACAGGTCCCCATCACGTTTTTTGCCATTTTATTTTCCTTTGTAGTGTTGTATGTTCGTTCTGCAAACAGAGTATTTCTCAGCGCATTACCCTCAGGTGGTCAGCTACCACCCGTGAATCGCTTCGGGACTTTTGTGCAGGTGTGCTAGGGAGGGTATCCGTTGAAACGTAAGTTCACAATGCGTTGCAGACGGGTTTCGCCCTTAAAAATCCGGAGTTAGATTACGGCTTTGCGCGGAGGCGTTCAACCTCGGCTAAAGCCTTGGCAAGTTTGGCTTCGGCCCGTTCTGCGCGTTCTTCAGGTGATTGCAACCACTGCTGCGTTGTTGGATTATATAGGCGCAAGGTACCTTCATGTTCACCTAACTCCAGTCCGAGCACAGTTG
>JAKZUG010000677.1:0-5598 GCA_047516705.1 Candidatus Poribacteria bacterium
GAGGCGCAAGACCAGCGCGCTGCGGTCTATGGGATTATCCATCTTGGCGATGCTATCGACCGCTGGAAGTCGGGACAAAACCAGTTCCCGAAGTATAAGAAACGTTCCCAGCGTCAGTCGTACACGGTTGAAGGTGAGAAGGTAAAGGTCAAAGGTAAACGTATCCGTTTACCCAAGATCGGTTGGATTGCTATGTTTGAAGTGCTTCGGTTTGAAGGTGAGATCCGAAGTGTAACGATTTCAAGGCGTGCGCATCGTTGGTTTGCGTCTATACTTGTTGAAACAGGCACACCGAATGTTCCACGAGATACACGTGGGCTCCCTATGATCGGTATAGATGTCGGTATCAACACACTCGCCACCTTGAGTGATGGCACGAAGTTTGAGAACCCGAAACCGCTACGTAGGTATCAACACAAGCTCAAACGCGCCCACCGCAAACTCAGTCGGTGTGTTTATCTTTCTAACAACTACTTCAAGGCAAAGCGTAAAGTAGAACGGATTCACTATCGCATCGCTTGTCTTCGAGAGGATGCACATCATAAAGCGACGACGGCTATCGTCAAGAGTGCGAGTCTTATCGGCATAGAGACGCTGAAAGTGTCAAATCTGCTGAAAAACAGGAAACTCGCCAAGGCACTGTCGGATTCAGCCCTCGGGGGTTTACTTACGAAACTCAAGAGCAAGGCAGAGACACTTGGCGTGAAAGTCGTAGAGGCACCGCAGTTTTTTGCTTCAAGTAAAACCTGTAGCAACTGTGGACATAAGAAAGAAGCGTTATCGTTAGCAGAGAGAGTATCACTGCGAAGCTTGCGGTTTCATAGCAGACCGTGATGTCAATGCTGCGATAAACCTAAGAACCCTCGCCATTGGTTCGGTGGAGAGATTAAACGCCTGATGGAGTCCGTGTAAGACCTCGTTTGGGGGCAGTGGGCGTTGAAACAGGAACACTAAAACAAGATATATCCGCTTTTGTGGAGATATATCCAGTTTTGAAGGAACAGAAGTATATGACACCCAAACAGCGATACCTTTTTGATTTAATGGGGTACATCCACCTCAAAAATGTTCTCAGCGATGAGGAATTGCAAAACGCCCAGGATGCGGTCGCACGATGCGTTCAAACACCGCTGGACGAACTCCCACCGGGTATTAGTTATGGCGGTGGCGGTTATTCCAACGGCTTTTCGTTCGACAAATCGCTTGAGGCACTCACACTTCACCCGAAAACGTGGCCTATTGTGAAGGAGCTGACCGGCAATAAACCCCGTTTTAATCGGGGGAGCCTTGTTGCCAAAAGCCCTGAGCATGACCAGATTATCGGCAAGTTGCACTGTGCCCGTGAAGATTGCGGGTGGCAGACGCGACGCTACGCTGTCAAAGATGGGCAGATTCACTGCAACGACTTTATCGTGTTTTTTTATTTCGCCGATGTCTATCCGGGTGATGGTGGGCTCGTTGTACTACCCGGATCTCACAAAGCAAACTTTGAACGTCCGGAGGGGCTCTTCTTCCCGGATCTGGAGGATCCACCCGATGAACTCCATCCCGCGTTAGTTAATGTGACAGCGCGCGCTGGCGATGCCATTGTCATGTCCGAACTGCTGACACACGGGGTACTCATCTGGAAACCGAAGGAGCGGTATCGGCGGTTTCTCATCCTGCGTTACAAAACACAGTTTTTTCAAGACACCAAGGGACATCGGGATCCGTTTTCACCTGAGGTGATGGAACGACTTTCCCCTGAAACCATTGAACTTGCGCAATCCGCATCTTATACGCATATCAAGGACATTGTCAAAAGTGAACATGTCCAGCTAACCTAAAAGGAGTAAAAATGACACCAGAACAACGTTATCTGTTTGACGTTACAGGCTATTTACACATCAAGGGTGCAGTTAAAGGGGATGCGCTCAAGGAGACACAAGAAGCTGTGGATCGATATATTCACATGCCACTTGACGAACGTCCTGAAGAATTCACGACGCGTCCTCGCGACTTAGAACCCGGTAAAAGCGGCAGATACGAACACGGATTCGCCTTCGACCGGTCGCTTGAGGCGATGACGGTGCACCCCGCGATCTGGCCCCTCATTAAAGAGTTTACCTTCGATAAACCACGGTTTGTCACTGGCACGCTCACGCTTGAACAGCACAATCCGGACAGACAACCGATGGGGACAAATCCGGCAGGTTTGCACTGCGCACGTGAGGGACGACAGTGGTCAACTCGCTATGAGGTCCAGAATAGTCAGATCTACTGCAACGATTTCGTGGCGTTCTTCTATTTGACAGACGTGCAGCCCGGCGACGGCGGACTTGTCGTCATTCCCGGTTCGCATAAAAGCAAATTCGAGAGACCTGAAGATCTCCTCACTCCAGGACCTGACGGCATCGATCCCGAACAGGATGATGTGTTCACCAATCTCACGCCTAAGGCGGGTGACTTTCTCGTCATCTCTGAACTCTTGACGCATGGTGTTTTGCAATGGAAACCGAAGGACCGAGATAGACGCTTCCTTATTCTACGCTATCGTCCGCAATATGAGGGTAAACCGAGCCTATCGGAACCAATCATCAACCGTTTAACACCTGAAGTTCAGGAACTGGTAGAAACCGCATCTTATGGACACACAAAGGAAATTGTCAAACAAGATGTCGTAGAGTTAAGCGTTTAATATGGCATACAACTTTCTGTATAGCAAGCCAATATAAAACAAAGACCAATTATGCCTTAATGGCATAATTGGGTTTATAAGCAGCACCGAAAAGGGCGGGAATTCCAATCGGAACGAACCAATATCGCGTTTACATTGTTGGATGTGGTAGAATGCGGAGTAAGATATGCCTCCGGTGCGTTGGTTATTTTTCTATGTCGAGGATACAATGTCTGTCGAAAGAAGTCAAGCAATTTGCTTGACGCTTTCGGTGAAATATGTTATAATTTTTGCAATTGATAGGGTGCCGCGCGGTTAGGAGGGTTACCGCTAATTCACGTACCATTATTTAACTGAAACCCTCAAAAATTGTCGAGATTTCGTTTTTCACTTTATTTGGTGGGTTAGGAACCCTGCTAGCAAACAGGAGAATGCACAATGCTCCAGAAATGTCAATTATCGTTTAGCTTAGTGCTCTGCTTGCTGCTGCTGTCGTTTACAGGCTTTGCCGTAGAAGAATTTAAAGTTTCTGAATACGGGAAGGGCGAACAGATTTGGTTCGAGGCGGAAGCCTTTGATGAAAGGGATTCCGAGGATGTCTATAAATTGGGCAAAGGCGAAGGGGTGGTAGATCCCGTTGACGGTGCGTTCGGTGATATTGTCACAAATGCCGGTGGACAAGGTTGGTTACTTTATAGGTTCGACATCAGTCGTGCCGGTGGAAAGGCAGGAGATTGGCGGTTTATCGGACGGCTCATAAATCCGAGCAACCACTCAGATTGGTTGTGGGTTCTGGGCGACGATGGTGCTAAGATTCCAGAGGTGGCTCCTGCTTTTGTCCGTCCTGACGATATTATCTTTGAAGAAAACGTTCCTGCATGGGCATGGATGCGGACAGGTGATTTCGGACAGGATGGTGGCACAGTCAATGCATTACAAGACGGTGAAAACGTTATGATGATATGGACGCGACAGAGTTCGATCCAGGTTCAGTACGACATTTTCTGCTGGTCAAGCGATCTCGAGTATGAACCTACGGATGAAGACTACGAAAAAGCGGAAGAGAAAACACTGCCGGTAGAGCCTGATGGATTACTTACTACAACATGGGGTCGGCTTAAGCAGTAACTTATTTATAATAACACAAAAATACTATTAAGGAGAATTATTATGTTTCAAAAATGTCAGTTAACCCTCGGTTTAATTTTCTGTTTCCTGTTGGTACAACCGTTTACAGGCTTCGCCGTAGAAGATTTCAAGATTTCCGCGTACGGAACAGGGGTGCAGATTTGGTTTGAAGCGGAACACTTTGACGAACGAGATTCCGAAGATGTCTATAAAACAGGCATAGGTGAAGGGGCTCTCGAACCAACGGAAGGTGCATTCGGCGATATCGTCACGAACGCTGGTGGTGGGGCAAAAGGTTGGTTACTCTACAGGTTCGACATCAGTGCCGCTGATGGAAAAGCTGGTGATTGGCGGTTTATCGCGCGTCTCATTAACCCGAACAACCAATCAGATTGGTTGTGGGTTTTGGGAGATGATGGTGATGAAATTCCAGATGCCGAACCCGCTTTTGTCCGTCCCGATGACATCATTTTTGAAAAAAGCACACCTGAGTGGACATGGCTCACAACAGGCGATGGCGCCTTAGATGCTGGCACCGTCAATAAATTGACAGATGGCGAAAATGTCATGATGATATGGTCACGGCAAAGCGGGATACTTGACCAATATGACGTTTTTCTCTGGTCGAGCGACCTTGAGTATCAGCCAACAGACGAAGACTATGAGAACGCAGAAATTTTCGCCACGGCTGTTAACCCCGAGGGACTCCTCACCACAACTTGGGGAGATCTTAAGTCTCGGTAGCCGAGTGCATCAGTTGACTCAAGCTTGACTCAAGCTCCACTTGGCAGTCTGTATAATAACCGATTATTCTATTACGGAAGTGCTCGGCTTTAAAGTTGTGCACTTCACAAACCGGCTTTTATGGGACCTCGGGCATTCCACCTAGTGTTTTTCGGAATCTGCGTCGAGGCTTTTGCGTAAGTTCTATTAAGGTTCTAATTCAATTTTAACCCTTTATAAACCGATTCAAAACAGAATGGAATGGAGAAAACGCACAATGTTTCAGAAATGTCTATTAACGCTCAGTTTAGTCCTCGGCTTGCTGCTGATGAGCACGTTTACCGGGTTTGCCGTAGAAGATTTCAAGGTTTCCGCATACGGAAAAGGGGTACAAATTTGGTTTGAAGCGGAACACTTTGACGAACGAGATTCCGAAGATGTCTACAAGTTAGGCAAAGCAGAAGGGGCACTTGACCCTGCGGATGGTGCATTCGGCGATATCGTCACGAACGCCGGTGGCGGGGCAAAAGGATGGCTACTCTATAGGTTTGACATCAGTCGTGCCGATGGAAAAGCAGGTGATTGGCGATTTATCGCGCGGCTCATTAACCCGAACAACCAGTCAGACTGGTTGTGGGTCCTCGGAGATGATGGTGATGAAATTCCAGATGCCGAACCCGCTTTTGTCCGTCCCGATGACATCGTTTTTGAAAAAAGCACGCCTGAGTGGACATGGCTCACAACAGGCGATGGTGCCTTAGATGCTGGCACTGTCAATAAATTGACAGATGGCGAAAATGTCATGATGTTATGGACCCGGCAAAGCGGGATACTTGACCAATATGACGTTTTTCTCTGGTCGAGCGACCTTGAGTATCAGCCAACAGACGAAGACTACGAGAATGCGGAAGAAAAAACGTTGCCTGTTGAGCCGGAAGGGTTGCTAACGACAACGTGGAGTCGTCTTAAGCAGCGGTAGTCTCGCCGTCTGGGTCAGGCGTTTTTGGCTCTAACTCTGCTTGACATTCCGCACAATAACCGATGATCTCATTACGGAAGCGTACGGCTTTAAAGTCGTGCGCTTCACACAC
>JAKZUG010000678.1:0-3568 GCA_047516705.1 Candidatus Poribacteria bacterium
CCGATACCATCTCGATTGCTGACAACACCGACAGTTTTAATTGACACCCAGTTGTTCTGTGTTTTCGTTGCATTTTGCAGTAAGGTTACGGGAGCGTTAGATTGCGCGACGAGCATATCAACGTCGCCGTCGTTATCATAATCGCCGAAGAGCGCGCCTCGGCTCACCGTAACGTGTTGGAAATAGGCACCTACGCTTTCTGAAACCTCCTGAAATGTACCATCTCCCTTATTACGGAACAGCTGATCCGGTTGGCGATACGTAAGAATATCGTGTGTGTCTTCAATGTTATCAATGATATGCCCATTTGCGATAAAAAGGTCAAGCCACCCGTCATTATCCGCATCCAAGAAACCCGTACCAAACCCGACATATAAATAACTCTCTTTCCCGAGATGTGCCTCATAAATCACGTCTGTGAAGGTGCCATCGCCGTTGTTACGATAGAGTGCATTGGTTTCATAGGAGAGGTTGGTGACAAAAATATCAAACAATCCGTCGCTGTTGTAGTCACCAGCGGCAACCCCCATACCTGCTTGTGCGACACCGTTGAAGCTGTAAGCACATCCTGCAAGGAGCGAGATTTCACTGAATGTACCATCACCATTATTATAAAAGAAATCGTTTCGGGTATCGTCATTTGCAACGTAAAGGTCGGGAGCACCGTCATTGTTAAAGTCTGCTGAGACAACACCTAAGCCTTTTCCGTGAAACAAGCCACCAATCCCACTAACACCAGACGCTTGGCTGACATCGGTAAAAGTTCCGTCACCGTTGTTCCGATAAAGCCTATCTGGCGCGCCCTCAAATAGCGAAGGGTGGCAATAGGTATGCGTTCCGCCTTCCCCACACGGCAGGTAGGTAACATCGCGTGAATACACAAGATAGTTGACAACAAATAGATCAAGGTGACCATCAGAGTTGTAATCAAGAAAACAAGCACTGCTGCTCCACCCCGGGTCACCGACACCTGCAGAGACCGTCACATCTGTAAATGTGCCGTCGCCGTTGTTTCGGTAGAGAACATTCGTACCGAAATTGGTTACATATAGATCCACATTTCCGTCATTGTCGTAATCTGCACACGCCGCCCCTTGTCCATAGTTGCCGAGGTTTGCCACTCTTGCAGTCGTTGTGATATCCGTAAAAGTTCCATCACGATTATTGCGATAGAGTGCGCTCATCGCCTGTTTTGCTGATGGAGGCTTGTTCCAATAACCGCTGTTGACGAGGTAGATGTCAAGAAATCCGTCGTTGTCTGCATCAAAGAACGCGCCGCCAGCACCGAGGGTTTCGGGCAGATGGTATGCGCCTTCAGCACCGTTGACGTGTCGAAAATTGATGCCTGCTTCTTCAGTTACATCAACGAATTGAATCGCTGTAGATGGCAGCAACGGTGAGACACATATAAGGAGTATTATCAGGAAGTGTCTGTTTTTACTTTTCATACAAAGGATCTGCATCTTTGGCGAGTCGGAATCCGATGAAACTTGTGCCGATCGCTGGGTATTGACCGATCCGCGTGGAGCACCTCGCGAGCTTTTCTGGGTTCAACCACGAACCTCCTTTCACGACACGCCGACTACCAACTGGCGATCCTTTCGGATTTCGATCTGGGCTACGGTGGTAGAAGGTTTCAGAATACCAATCGGCTACCCATTCCCAGACGTTTCCCGCCATATCCTGCGCGCCATAAGGGCTTGCCCCTGTAGGGTAAGTTCTAACGGGTTGCAGATGTGCCCCTGATGGTTTCCAAACGTTTGCGTGGACGGTTGCGTCTTTAATGCGTTGTGTGAACGTATTTCCCCAGGGCCATTGTCGAGCAGTCGTTCCGCGAGCGGCTTTTTCCCATTCTGCTTCAGTGGGCAGTCGCATGCCTCGCCACGCGGCATAAGCGACAGCAGAATCCCATGAAATACCAATAACAGGGTAGTTCGGTTTGGCTTTAGCGATCTCGGGCCAAGTGCCGAAGTCTCCTTCATAACTGATAGGGGTATGTTCACTGTCGGTGCCACCGTTTTCAAGCCAAAAGGGATAATATTCGGCGTTAGTTACTTCGGTTTTACCAATATAGTAGGCATCCAGATAGACTTTATGCGTTGGTGCTTCATTCGGAAGGTCGTCATCACTGCCCATTATGAAAGTGCCAGCAGGGATGAGACACAAATCAGGTTCAGCCGACGCATAAGGTAAGAATCCCACAATTATGAAAAGTAGGATTAGGAATTTTGTACACGGGCAAACACGGGAATCTGTCCTTATGGTTGTTTTATTTTGACTTTGATGTAAGACGCTCATATTCTTTATAGGTTTTCTCGGCTTCTGCATGGGCACCAGCGAGTTCATAAGCTTTAGAGAGGTTCAGATAGAAGCGTGGTTCGGAAGGCTTTAAGTGGATAGCAGTTTGGTATTGTTCTATCGCTTCAGGATACTGTTCTAACATCAAGTAAGCACCACCGAGACTGTTGCGGTAAGTCGCGACGTTCGGTTTCTGCTGAATGACTTTCTGATACATCGCCGCCGCTTGCTTATAGTTTTGCTGTTGAAACTGAACATAACCGAGTGCTTCATAGCCGCGCGTCTCTTGTGGCGCGAGTGTGACATAACGTTCCAAAGATTGCGTTGCCTCGTGCCATAGCTGCCGCTTTAGTTGGATTCTACCGAGTCGATACCACGCTTCGGCATTGGTAGGGTTTTGCTGCACAAATCGCTTAAGCTGTGTCAACTGCTCTTCCTCAATAGACAACACCTCAAAACGTTGTAAACTCTTCTGCGCTACTTCTGTTTCCCCAATACGGCGATACGCGGTGCCTAAACTAAAATGTGCCTTCGCGTGGAACGGATCAATTTCAACCAGTTTTTTGAAAGTATCAATAGCGGATTGCCACGCTTCCTGTTGAAGAAAGGCGGTACCGAGCGTGTAGCGTGCTATTTGTGATGTAGGATCCAATCTAATAGCGTGTTGAAGTTCATTAATGGCAGCATCTGTTAGATTATCACGAAAATAGGCGATACCTAATAGAGTTCGCGTGCGCGCATGATCGGCATCTATCGCTACTGCTTTCTGTAGGACTTGTGTAGCCTGCGCGGTGTCTCCTAAGTGAATGAGTAGTACATCACCCAGTTCATAATACGCCTCAATATAGTTTTCATCAGCGGTTATCGCCCGTTGAAACGCTTCAGCCGCGGCATGGATTTCCTCGGCACCCTTATAAATCAATCCCAAAACGCAGTGTGCATCCGCTATCGATCCATCAAGTTCGACTGCTTTTTCTAAAGCAGATCGCGCTTTTTCTCGTTCTCCGTGTGTGAGGGCACGCACCCCTGCGTCATACAACCGTGCCGCCTCGGGATGATACCGCGGCGCGCCAATCGCAAGCAGTGTGTGGAGAAATATGAAGAGCGTGAAGGTGTATTTGAATAGTTGCATACCATTCAGGGGTATAACTAACAACGGAAAGTCAAATTTGCTCTATTTTATTAGAAGATACGCGCAATGTCAAGCGGAATCTATTTTCTTTCAGAGTCATTCAATTGTCACGAATCACTCTTGTGGGAGGGGTTTGTA
>JAKZUG010000679.1:0-5455 GCA_047516705.1 Candidatus Poribacteria bacterium
CCTAAATGTAGTGTGTATTCTCAAGACGCAGCCGCTGCGGCAAAGTAAATCACACGTCTTGTTGTTCAGTTCTGACTTGGCATTAGACGCAGAAACACTGATAGACTATTACGCACTTCGCTTTCAGATAGAGTTTAACTTCCGCGATGCCAAACAGTTTTGGGGGTTAGAAGATTTTATGAATGTCAACAAAACTCCCGTGAATAACGCCGCGAATCTGTCAATGTTCATGGTCAATGTATCCGCGAAACTTTTAGCACCTTTGCGTTTAGAACACGCCGAGTTGAGCGTCTTAGACCTCAAAGCACGTTATCGAGGGTTGAAGTATTTCAGCGAAACATTAAAAATACTTCCGCAAAAACCGGATCCTATTGTTATGGATCAAATCGCTGAACATCTCGGGTCAATCGGGGCTATTCATCATACACCCGCTCAACTCAATACATCATAATTTGGCGAAGGTATTGGATTTATCAAAATCCTTCTTTACTGACAACCGACAACTGATAACCGATGACTCTATAAATTAGGTGCGCCGATGGTGGTTTGGACACTGATTGACGCGTCGCACTGCCATTAAGTTCGGTAATGACAGCGCGAACCTAATTGTATCACAGAATAGATACATTTTGTGTGTCTTTTGGGTGAACACCTTACAGGGAAAGATTGCCATGTCCTTCCGGGTATGCATTACTCCCCGTAATGAATGTTAATTGGGAGGTAACATCATGTTACGTGATCTTCTCTCAAGTCGAGCAATCCAAGCTGGACTCGTTTTTTTATTGTAGTTGTCACAGGCGGCCTGTTCTATTGGCACGTCCAACGCACCGCTGAGGTCCCTGTCTCACCTTTTGGCTTTGGGCCTTATCCAGAGGTGCCAGCAGGTTATACTGCCCGCCACGGACGAACAGTTTGGCAGCACCCTGGTAGTTTGCCGCCATCCAACCAGATGAATATAGAGTTAATTCACCGCGTTATGATCGCATTGTGGAATGAAGGGGATACTCGCTTTACAGGTGCCACTTTTGAAAACGGTAAAGTCTACTTACAATACCCAAACACCATGTATGTTCGTTATACGGTGGATGAAGGTTCAGATGGAACAGTTCGGCGTTATATCACACGGTGGTCTTCTGGAGAACACAATCAACCAGCAATAGATCAAATACTGGAACGTAAAATTCCAACGGGTGTAACTTTAATTGACCTGGATTCCGAAGATGTTGGAATAGACCCATACACATTTTTGGGATTAGAGTAAATAAAGGAGATAAAGATGTTGATTCTCAGATTCACAGTCACGTGCACTTTCTTAATTGCTTGAGTTTTCTTATCAGTCTTGCGACACAAAACCCGTGAATTCATTCGGGGGATGTAGTGTCGTCTCCTTTTTTCTTCACTTTTACCACAAATTTTGATATACTCTCATTAGACTCGACGCTTCAACGTAAATGCTAAGCCAAACAAGATATACTCTGGAAAAGACGGGTCATGCTGAATTCCACGTAAAAGTGTATATCCAATCAAAGGCACTTCGGTGCGGGGTTGGGGTAGCAACCCTTGCGAGAGAGGCGTAAGGGTTGGAGTTTGAAGCAGCCTTGTTGACGGCATGAAAGCTTCTGCAACTAATTTGCGGAAGCCCCCGAATTCATTCGGGGGTCTATCACGCCTCTACGTTTATCGTTTGTTCAAACGCCCAAATTCGCAGCAGTCAATTTCTGCCAGCGTGGGAGAAACGCTTCTGTTAAGAAACTATCGAGTTGCCAAATATTCTGCTGTGGATTTTTTTCAAAGAAGGTGCCCATCGCTAATACCAGAATATCTTTGAAACCATACGGTGTCTCGATCTGTGAGAGATCTTCGTATGTCTGAATCAGTGCTGTGTGAATTCGGAGAAAATTCAGTGCCGTTAAACTAAACGCATTCGGTTTTAAGTGACCGTCTTCGGTTTTTTCCCAAGCCCATTCTGGTTCATAGAAAGCGTGAAGTTGATCCTTGCAGAGTTCGGCCGCCGTACTCAGGACTTGCGTGAGCTCCTTGTGTTTTGTCGCATCGTTTGGAATATCAAGTTTCTCGCAAATTTCCTTATGTAATTGTTGTTGCGTCAATTCAGAAGTGACCCAGTTTTGGAAGACTTCAGAGGCGTGTACAAAGCAAGTATGCAGATCTACGAGTGTCAAATCCAGTTTACTCGGAAACGCTTTGAGTAAGGAAGAACTCGGCAGCAGATGTTCCTGTTCCGGATATAGTTCTAAGAACTTGTATTCCACAACATCCGCCAACATTTCCGCAAGAATCGGTGTAAAGGCAATGATCGCGCGTTCGTACAATTCCGCGTCAATGAATTGCTGGAGTTTGACTGAATCAAGTTCTATTGTCCCTGCCTCAGTTTTGACGAATGTATCCGCGAACGAAGTCTCTTCTCCGAGGACTGAAGCCGTTTCCGTTAAGGATAATGGGCGTTTAAACAAAGTCAATTCGGTATACGGTTCCTCAAAATCGAGTAAACTTTCCTGCCACTGATGGCCCCAAGTATCGTGAATTAGATATTTGTCAAGTTCCTCTAAAGGAAGCACACCGATCATACGCGTCAACGTTGACGTGACCAATTCCAAAGGCAGCTCAGTGTCAGTAGAGATCTGCTGACGCAAAGTTAAATCTAAGTATTCTGCATCAAAGGTTCCGAACACAGGAAAATGGGCAAACGGTTCAACCTCCCAAATTTTTCGCAGAAGTTTTTCATAATAGACTTTCGGGCGTTGCGGTATCTTGTTTTCTCCGCTCTGTTCATCTGTGCCCATACTCGGATCCTCTGCCTTCTCTCGTTGTTGAGTAGGAAGACAAAAATAGAGCACAGAGGAAGTTTTCACCAACTTCACATCGCCTGATTCAAAGGGGGCACCGAGATATAATGACTGAAAAAGGTGCAGGATATCTGCGTCGAGTTTCGGATTATCGGACACCAGCTTAAAGCGAGTTTCTAAGCTCTTCATAATTTGATGCCGATGGCGGAGCGGGCTTGTCCGTCTGGACAGTTGCTCGGTTAGCCTATCCACTGCTCCCGAATCCAGATTGAATGTATGTTGGAGTTGAGTTTTTAAGGCTTCTCGTTTATCTGGGGTCGTTGGAGCATCCGGCTTAAAGAGCGTGAAGATTTTAGAACCAGCAGTGTCTAAATTTTCAATCTCTGGATGATGCACTAAAGCCGGATAGTGGTCAAGGGACAGCCAGACAGCCTCAATAAATGCGGTGTCTAAAATCGCCTCATCACAGTGTGTCGGCGCATGCTGTAAGCGTGCACATGTATCCGACATCAATGCTTCATGTTGTGTATAGAACGTTTTAAGCGTTTCGGTTAAATCGGTTCTCTGTTCCTTTTTTCCTTTATTGATTTGCTGCGTGAGTACTTCAAATTTCTTTAAACGTTCTAAAACAGGTTCCCAGCTGCTCGGAATGTTGTCATAGTGCCATGTGTGGTGCGCCATAAGTTTCGTCCTTTTCTTTATTTTTTCTAATATATTTGGTATTTCTCAGAACTATTCAGTTCTCCCTTAATTTCAATCTTCCGCCGGTCGGTTTTTGATACCGTAGGAGCGACCTCCTGGTCGCGGCACCTCTTGTTTTCTGCGGGCAAGTCTTCAAATCTCCGTTACCAACAACTGACAACTGATAACTGAATGCCTCTGATTATTCTTCATTTCTTGTTTGAAGGGCATCATAATTATGTGGCGTTAGTTCACGTATTTTCGTTTCAACCTGTTTGGCAAAGGCGAGACTTTCGTCGAGTTCAGAGCGGAGACGGGTGAGTTCTGTCTCATCGCTTTCAGGATTGAGCGTTAGGACCCGGGCGTAGAGGTGTGAAAGTTGAATAATCGTCTGCCGAACATCTTCAATCTGTTGTTCGCGATGTTGTTGAAGCACATTTTTGACGGTGGTTCCCAATTGCGTATCGGTTGATTTTTGATGCATTTTAAGTGTGTCTTTCAAACACCGTACTGCTTGTGTAAAGAGTTGAGAAACTTTGTCGGTGATGTCGGCTCTAACAGTAATAGGCAGCGTTCCCATCCATCCATCACTGCCGGCTTCCTCCTGAAAGGACTTATGCAAGGCACGGAGTTCTTCAAGCATCGTTTCTGTTCGGGCATCGCCATCTGCTTCAAGTTGTTCATGTAAGATGTTGAGCTCGTCTTCCTGTTTTTGCTGGACTTCCTGAAGGATCTCGCTGTGAACCTGTTTGGCTATATCTTCTGTACCGGTTGCCCACTTGCTAATCAGAGTCCCGATAGGCACCAAAATGCTGAGAATCGCGCTCCCGAATAGATAAAGAATCTTCGGTTCTAAATTGAACACCCAAGATGCAAAAGCGATGGAGCCTCCCGCGGCGATGGGGAAGAGAACGTAAGAGTTGCCAAGAAGATGGAGTAGGAATTTCTTCCGAAACAATTTCCGATCAATCAATTTCTTTTTATAGTTGTTAGTACGCTCACTTCATTCGCTATCAATCTTCAGTTAAAGCTGGTTTGATGATCAAAGTGCCTCTTAACTGACAACTATTCCTCAATACGGTTTCCCGAGGAGCTCGAATGTAACGCTTTGTGCTGCTGCCCCGCGCATCTGGGCGGAGGTCTGGTTGCTTGCAATGGCACGGATGCGGTGGTTTGCGATACCGGAATTTTTCAGAGATTGTGCTGCTGCCTTAGCACGTTGTAAGGCGAGAATCTGGTTCGCCGCCGGATCTCCCTCCTGACGCGTATGTCCTACTACTCTGAGATAGTACTGTGGGAACGATTTCAGGGTAGCAGCGAGTTCTTTCAGCGCGCGTTCACTATTTGGAAGTATCCGAGCATTCCCTCGTCCGAATTGGATCGGTTCTACTTTCATCGCCGCAACTGGCGCGAGCGCATTCCAATTTGCATCAGAAAGCGGATTTAATGATGCCTCTTCTCGGACCTGCTCCGTGGGGGTTGTATCAACAAAAATACCGTCTAACCCATCAGTGCCACTTGCGTTCAATATACCCGGATGGAACTTATCATGGTGTAGTGCGCGCAAGATACCCTCAAAGAATAGCTGCTCGTAATTCCCTGACACAGGGTCGGCGGAGATTGAATTCGTCTGCACCAGTACCTGCGTAATTTTAGCAATCATCGCTTCCAGCCTCTCTGCACCTTTTGCTTCTGCTGAGGAAATCACTCCGAAATGCGCGTAATTCTCAACCGTGTTCCGCCATTCAATACCCTTGACCAATTTATCTGTCTCATTTCGGGTAAGCGAGTCGCCATACTGCTTTGCATCCGCTTGAATCAAGGAGGCTAAGCCATCGGGTTGGTTATTGTAGTCATAGTTTGCTCGGAGATACGCTTGGACAACATGCGTAACGAGTTCACGTTGTGAATCCAAAAATTCGCGCTGAACTACCAGTACGTCAACGATATAGCCTTTCAGTTTTGAACTG
>JAKZUG010000680.1:0-10766 GCA_047516705.1 Candidatus Poribacteria bacterium
GGCTATAAGAATCTTGGTGCTACGGTTGAGGCAAAAATGAGACGCTTTGGAACGCAAGGTCCCGTTCATCCACAGAAAAACTACGTTGTCAGCCGCGCTGCTGAACTGGCGGATTTCGTCATGCGTGTCAAAGAGGGACGCTATATCGTCATCTTCGCACCACGGCAGACCGGCAAAACAACCTTCTTCCAACGCGCCTTAGATGTATTCACAGACGAAGAACCGGCATACTTCCCTATTCCGTTGAACTTTGAGGAATATGAAGGCTGCACGCTACCGGTTTTTTACACCGGTCTTTACGAAGATATTCGCGAAGAGATAGAAAATATTTTCGAGCGGCGTGGAGAAATCTTGTCTGAGGCATTGACGGAATTTTTGGAGAACGCCGAGATAACCGATCATCTCTCAATGAGAAGATTCTTTAGACACTTTTCCGGTATCCTTGGAGATCAACGGGTTATTCTTATCATAGACGAGTTTGACGGCATCCCGAAGGAAGCCGTGAAAGGCTTTCTGCATTCACTCCGCCGTATCTACGTCTCAAACGTTATTTCGCGATGTCCGCACAGTGTCGGCATTGTTGGTGTCAAGAGTATTACGCAGTTGAACTACGATAGAACTATCTCCCCATTTAATATTCAGGATGAGTTCGACTTGCCGAACTTCACATTTGAACAGGTGCAAGAACTCCTTGGGCAATATACGGAAGAAGTCGGACAAGCGTTTGTTCCAAAAGTAATTGAATCTATTCACAAGCAGACCGCTGGACAACCCGTTCTTGTCAATCGATTTGCGCAGATTCTCACAGAAGAATTTGATATTCCCAAAACCGAGCCGATTACGATGGCACACTTTTCAACGGCGCATGCTCAACTTCTTGAGGAAAACAATGTCAACCTTACGCATCTGCTTACCAATATCCGCAGAGATAGGCGGTTTGAAACACTCCTGATGAAAATCGTTTCTTATGATATCGGCGTTCGCTTTACGCGGCACAACGAAATCATAGATGAACTCGCTACGTATAGAGTAATTAAAAAAGGGTCGGACGGTATGTGTGAGATTCTCAATCCGATTTATCTCTACCGTATTATGAGGGCATTCAAGCCACTCGTAAACGGGTTAGAGCAAGAATACTTCCGGTAAGATGTCAGAGATGAATTTCAGAATTATCTCACCTCTACGAAGGAAGAGGAGTGGAAAATGCCTTATTGTACCGTTTGTAAGATAGGGACTGATTATGAATACGACATAGCACTTTCCAACGGGGAATACCTTCATTATGCGTGTATAATCACGTTGCAAATGCGAAAACATGAGATTGAAACCGCACTGCAGAGGCAGAAACCACAACTCATTTTGTCGCTCTTTGTGCCAACTGAGGTAGCACAACAAGACGTGGCCACAGACGCTGGTATTGAAGATTTACGTGCTAAGCTCGCGAAGTTAAAATCCATTTTAACCGCAATCTATGACTATCTGCCGAGTTGGCCCCCGGATTGGGAAGAACGGAAACAGCAGGTTATCCGGCAGAACGGTTCCGTCTGTTCACGTTGTGATGAGGAGCAGGATGTCTATTTAGTGCATGATATCCCCATATTTGAAGGTGGGACGAACGAGTTAGATAATCTCACACTGATCTGTGCAGCATGTCATGCGAGTATATACAAGGAAGCCGATATTTTTGGGGACTTTACGCTAAAGGCATCACAGTCAGAATTCTCGGAACAATTCGCGGAAATCCAATCCGCGATTGACAATCACCAGAAAATTCGGTTTGACTATAAAAAGCCGAGTGCCAAAAAGTCGATGACGCGCGTGGTTGTGCCGGAACGGTTTCTGAATATCCCGAACAGCCGAGAATCCGGTGAGACGTTGTGTGTTGAGGGATTTTGCGAATTACGGCAGGATACCCGCGTCTTCGCACTTGAGCGGATGCAAGCGTTAGAGGTCATTGAAGATTAATTTGTTGGTGTAGCAAGAACACGCAACTTAATTAGGACTTACGCATTCCCTCTTAAAGTCCCCCTGATAAGGGGGATTTAGGGGGTTTAATGGTGAAGCCTATAAATAAGTGGACATCTTTGTAGCATAAACTGTTAGTTTGTGCCAGTGTGAATGCACGTTAGCAGCATTCACACTGTTTGAGAATGTCTAATTAATTCTGAAATCTACTAAAAATACGGAAATTGCCGATATTTGCGTCTAAATGTCCGATATTTGCTCAATTTGCGTAAGTCCTGTTAATATTTCTAAATGACTGCCTCGGTCCCTAGGCCCGGTAGGCGCGGTTTGCTATCGGGGTACCCAAGCGCAATGAATTGCGCGACTACAAACCACACTGCTTTTGAGAAACATACGTCCTTCAAAGGTATATCTGTTGGTAGTAAGGTGATTTATCGCCTGTCTGCGTAAGTCCTAATCTTACAGGATTTGCTAGTGTCCATTCAATTCAACCTATGATGAAGTCTGCTCTTAAATTGACACGTATGGTTGAGAGGAGTAACCAACATGTCTATTCTACCCCGCAGCCGAAAGCTGATCGGAGACAACCTTTCCGTCATTGATGGCAATATCTTTTTCTCCAAGCTTCAGACATTGACAGTTCCAGTCAACTTGTGCGGAGTAATGGGCAAAGGATTAGCATTGCATACCAAACAGAAATTTCCGGATGTTTATGTAGCATATCAGGATGCTTGCCGATCAAAGCGTGTCACGGAAATAAAACCGTATCTCTATAAGCGCGAAGGTTCGTTGGATGAGGAATTAGCAGATTTTGGTGCCGATCTTACCACACCTAATGCTGTAAAGTGGTTCCTGCTTTTCGCAACAAAGCGGAAGTGGAGAGAAAACTCACGTTTAGAGGATATTGAAGGTGGATTAGACTGGGTACAACGAAACTTTAAAGAGCAAGGCATTCAATCCTTAGCCATGCCAGCATTGGGGTGCGGGTTAGGCGGGTTAGACTGGAAAGATGTAGGACCCTTGATGTGCAAATACCTGCACGGCATCGGTATTCCTGTTGCAATCTATCTACCAAGAGAACGGACAATACCACAAGAATATTTGACAGAATCGCACCTCCTCACATCCTGACACATAGCGGTAGGTCGTTGTGCCAACCCGCCTTTATCTACACCTGCACAAAACTCTCTCGCGGTTCAGACAAATCCGCAAGGACTTCCGAACCCACTTGTAGATACTGACCATTCAACATAATGAATTGAACACCACCAGATACATCTCTCCGTAAAAAGAGATATTCGCCAACAAACCGAATATCTGTTGTGGACATCTCCGCTAAGCCGTCGTCAGAGATTAGGAACGTGTCCGTGGTATTAGGTAACTCAAGGCTGAAACCTGTCCCCAAAACATCCGCATCTGTGTCAACCGGAATAGCAGAAATAGTAGGGCGTGCTTTGACACCGGGTTTTATCGGAAATAGAAGGGTGTTCAGCACTAAAGGCGATTCCTTGTTACACTGGTAGATAACGCTGTCTCCATCTAACGCTACCGTGAGGTGAGTCGTTCCCGTTGCACCGATAAAAAGATTACTACGGTGTGCGTCCTGTGTCCATGCATGTCCTGCTTCAGCGTTGATGTGAGCATCTACCGCGCCACCGAGATGGAAAGTCTGCTCCAGTGTCTGCGCTTCCGCACCCAACACGAGGTCGTGCAAGATAAAGTATTCGCCTTTAAGGTAGAAGATGGCGCGTTTGTGGTGAACAGCTGCAGCTTGCCCCCATTTTTCGACCCAATCAAAAGCAGGTGTTGTTGTCCACTGCGTATTCAGTGCATCGAGAACGGATGGTATAGTGTCAAGCACGCGGACTGAACCTGTAGCCAGTTGTCGTCCGTGTGCATATAGTACCAGACTTGATGTGTCGGTGTTGTTAGGTTGTACTTTCGGCTGCGCATCGAAGAATAGGTACTGTCCATCAGGCTCCGAGTTATCTCTCATGACGTAACAGTCTGTCTCAGGTAACGCGTGCGATGTGGTGTCGGGATACGGCAAGTCCTCACACTTGAAGCTGCTATCAGCGATGGCGCAGAGTTCAACGGCATCGAAGTTCGGAGCAGGCAGCGGACCGAGTGGCGGAAACGAACAGTCAGGAAGACTCAAATGGATACATGTCGCCACCAGTTTTTCAAGAAACGTTTGCATCTCTGCAAGGTAGTAGGCACGCGCCGCCGTGCCGTCAACCGCATCACAGTCACGCTCCGCCATGCCGTCAACGGGGGAGTAGGCACGCGCCGCGGGTTCTCCATAAACAGATAGAAATCTTGTGAAATCACCAATTGCCTCAACTTGGGCGCGGAGTGTCCGGTCCTTATGGAAACCGTCAGCATGGAAAAAAGCATCGATTATCCACTGATAACGGTGCAGTGCCAACTTACGGAATTGCTCACTGCACCGGAATTCTGGGAGCAGATACGCTGCGATACCGATTTCCGTAGTCGCAGTAATAGCCGGAGTCGGATGAACAGACAACCGAAGCAAACATTCAAGATAGGTTTTGGCGGTAGCATAGGTATCGGATCTTTCTAATAAACGGACAGATTTACCTTCAATCTGCGAATCCAGAAAATCTCTCCGAAAGGCGGTATACGCTGTTGTCGCAGCTGGTATATCGTCTGCGAAGACAGCAGCTTTCACGGCTTCGAGTCCCGCGAAATCCAAGTTGAGTGTGTCAAAAAAGTCGCTATCGCTGAGAGGCAAATCAAAATGATTTCGCGGCGTGAAATTTCGTTTAAGAACGGCGTTATAGGTGTCAACCGCAGATGCCAGAATCGGGAGGTCCTGTTCGTTTGCAAGCGAGAAGGCGACATCAATCGGTAAGGTAAGATGTAAATCCGTCGGTGCGGGATCAACCTCCGCAAGCACTATGGAGATCCTCCCAAACCCCGCAAGTCGCCAGAGTTCGGATTGTGGCAGCGACGCACAGACGCTACCTACCAATGCCAACGCGCTCCCGGCTTCAAGTCTCGGACGGGGTTCGCCATCCGGATAGGCGTAGAGATAAACGGCATGTTCTAACAAGATACGCGCAAGCTCTCGGTATCCCAACTCGGTCAGCGGTTCGTGCGCGGCAACTGCGACGGCTTCAATGACACGCGCCGCGACAGATTCCAACCGCCATGCCGGATGTTGGGGCGTAAATTCAACCGGTGTCCGATTCGCTTCTGAGAAGGTGAGCAGCTCTTCACAATCAGTTATCGGCTCAAGCTGCACGATGAAAGGCAGCTTCTGCTTTGCGAGTTCTTGGGCAAGTAGGTGGATATGTTTAGTTCGGATGGTGGTATATTTTTCCAACAACATGTTATAGCCCCGCGTTTTAGCGTAATGGACAGTTTAGGACATGATAACAGCGTTAAGGGTGATTTGTCAACCGACATGACTTCTTTGCCAGAGCCATTCAGTTTTCGGTTTTCTGAGTGCATTATCGGGAATAGGTACGCGCTGCTATCCGCAAAAATCGGGGTTACAAACCCCTCCTACAAGAGTGATTCTGACAATTGAATGGCTCTGCTTTTTTGCTGTAGGAGCGACCGGGGTCCCACCCGTTACTGGGAAGGAGCAGTCGCGACTTTCGCTGACTGCTGATGGCTAATTACTGACAACCATTCCCCTGACAACTGAACACCAACACAAAAAAACGGGGGTGGTAAAACCACCCCCGTTTGACGTTCCATAGAATTTTGAGTTTTAGGCGGATAATGCTGAAACCGCAGCAGCCTCGCTGTCGAATCGTTCAAAGAGGCTCGCGAGTCGGCTAAGAATAATCAAGTTGTTGATCTGTTTGCTGACATTGATGACCGCGACACGACCTTTCTTTCGTGCGACAGCAGCACGTGCGATCATGAGGGCACCGAGTCCCGAACTGTCGACTCTACTGACGTGCTCAAAATTGATGAGGATACGGGGTGTCTCGGAAGCCGCTATCTGCGGCGAGATCGCTTCCCATAATTCTGATGCTGCGGGTCCCATTATTTTTCCATTGGGTTCCAAAATTGCGATGCCATTTTCCTGGCGAATTTTAGTGATCATGATTTTTTCCTTTTTTGTTTGATAGATATTTGAAATATTAATTGACTTCTCTTTTGAATTTTTACACGATTTCAACGCTCAATTTAAGTGTTCGTTACCTTAGTCAGATACTGTTGAGAAAAAGTTCGTTTTTTGTGTGGTTTTCAGTTTTCAGTTATCATTAATGGCTGTCGGTTTCTATCAGCAGTCAGTTATAAGCTTTCAGTAGGTGTTACGTGTTGTTGAAAAAAGAGAGGAGGGTTTGACCATCCCCTCTTGGTGCTTCACTGAACCATGGACTTTAGGTGGATAGTCCTGAAACCCCATCAGCCTCGCTGTCGAAATGTTCAAAGAGACTGACGATTCGGCTAAGAACTATCAGATTTTTAATGTGTTTGCCGACATTGGTGACGCCAATACGACCGTTCTTTCGTGATGCGAGGGCACGTGCCTCCATAAGGGCACCGAGTCCTGAGCTGTCAATCATATTGACCTGCTCGAAATTGATGAGAATGCGTGGCGCATCGGAAGCCTCTATCTGTGGCGAGAGTGCTTCCCGTAATTCGGATACGGCGGGTCCTACTATTTTTCCACTGGGTTCCACAATCGTTACACCATCTTGCTCACGAATTTGAGTTGCCATAATTTTCTCCTCTTTCTTATGCTAAAATACTTGAGATATCAATTTACTTCTGTTATGAATTTCTACACGATTTAAAGGTTCAATTTAGGTATTCGTTACCTTAGTCCAATACCGTCAGAAAAAGTTTGTTTTTTCAGTACGGATGCCTATCTTGGTTCCAGCATATTCTGCCCAGTTCCGAAGATTTCAATTGCTTTCAATTGTTAATGACGCAATCTGTAGGTAAAAAGGGTGCATTATTTTCAGAAAAATCGTAAAAATTAGAATCTACCCCATAAGTTCCAGTTTGCTGCGAGCCGTCTACGTGCAAAGTTTCTAAAACTTACAGGACTCACGCAAATTTAACATTCAGTACGAGACTTTTGATTTTTAACCCCTAAATCCCCCTTATCAGGGGGACTTATGAACCAACTGCGTAAGTTCTAACTTATTTAACGTGAGTTCGATAATAAAAACAAGTATAGACATACGCACTTATGTCAAATTCACGTTATTCATGAGATACACGCTACTATATACGCAAGCAACGACGCTAAACATCTACCAAAAAGTTTAACGCTTTCCACGACGTTTACTTCAAATAAAATTGAATCACGCACATTTAGTGTTATATAACGGGCAAGTTTCATGCCAATGCTTTCAAAAAGCGAAATATTTATGTCAAACCCTTTGAAAATCAGAGATATTTTGCACCATTAATCGCCTAAAATGTAAGCATCCACTAAGTTCATCAAAAGTGCTTCACCTTTTTGTAAAAAAATCCCGTCAAAGAAATAGAGCCTGTCTGTAATGCGCCACCTGGTGCCAGAACGCAAAAATTGTAACGTGCAGCGCAATATTTGCGTGTCCGTTGAAACAATTGCTTCGTTGGACCTCGGTATTTTTTCGGAATGTAACACTCAACGGGGTCCCAAAAAACAATTTGACATAATCAAGCGATTATGTGATAATTTTGTATCTTGTATCATTTTTTGCCGTGCGCGTTTGTATGACGCGCTTTTTCAAAGAAAGGAAGTTTTAGAATGGCATTTACATTTCACCACGTTCATCTCCGCTGCGAAGATTTAGAAGGGGCGGTTCGCTATTACGAAGAGATGTTTGACGGAAAAGTTGATGAAACCGTTGAAGTCCGCGGCTTAAAAATTGTCCGGATGGATATCGGTGGCGAACGGATTTTCCTCTCACCAAAGTTAGGGGCTATGGAAGTCGAAGACACCAGCGGCAATCCACGCTGGGGTGTCTATCAACTCGCTTTCACCGTAGAGGACCTGGACGCGGAGGTCGCCAAACTCCAAGCGAAAGGCGCAGAACTCGAAGATCTGAAACCCAATGGGTTGATGATGGCGTTTTTCAAGGGTCCCGATAACGTTCAAATTGAGCTTATTGAGGCTTAGCGTCGGCGAACTAAAGCGGCGTAGGCGGTACCATGAAATTCAGCGAACTCTTCCATACAATTCAGGGTGAAGGGCAACTCATTGGTGTTCCCTCTGTTTTTTTCCGAACGAGTTATTGCAATCTGAGATGTGTTTGGTGTGATACACCTTACACATCTTGGGAACCTGAGGATCGGGACATCACTGTTGCCGAAAGTGTTGCTGCAATCACGCGGTACGGGTGTAAACATGTCGTTATCACTGGCGGTGAACCTTTTATTCAACCCGAGCCGTTGACGGAACTCTGTCATGAGCTCGATAAACGCGGACACCACATTACGATTGAAACGAACGCTACACTTTTTGCGGAGGTTGCAGCACATCTCATCTCAATGAGTCCCAAGTTACGGAATTCCAATCCACCGGAAGATAATCGCTTTTTCAAACGCCACGAACGCGAACGCATCTGTTCGGAGGTTATCCGTAAGTTTTTAGATGTGTATCCGTGCCAAGTGAAATTCGTTGTCGATACACCTGAAGATTTGACTGAGATCCAAACGTTACAGACAGAGATCGGTATCCCTGCCGAGACAATTCTGCTGATGCCCCAAGGAACAACGCCCGCCGTGTTACAACAGAAACAGGAATGGCTGGTCAACCTCTGCAAAGAGAACGGGTATCGCTATTCCCCACGTGTACATGTCGATATTTGGGGTGATAAACGAGGGGTCTGATAGTTAACCGGAAACTATATCGGGAGACAAAAGTGAAGTATGACATCCTACTGAAAGGTGGCACCGTCATTGATGCCGCGCAAGGTTTGAATGCAGTGCGAGATGTCGCAATTGCTGGCGGTGTTATCGCAGCGATTGAACCCGACATTCCCGATAATGCAGCGACACAGACCCTCTCTGTTAAAGATAAATACGTAACACCGGGACTTGTTGATATCCACACGCACGTCTATTACGGTGTAACGACATGGGGTATCAGACCCGACGCAATCTGTCCGATGGCAGGGACTACCACTGTTGTGGATGCCGGTAGCTCGAGTTGGGTGACATTTCCGGGTTTCCGAGAATTTATCGCCGAACCGGCGCAAACAAATATCCTCACCTACATCCATATCTCCGGTATCGGACTCGTCTACGGACCCGTCGGCGAAATGTTTGATATGGCTTACGCCGATCCCGGACGTGTCGCGGAAACGTTACAACAGCATCGCGATATCACCGTCGGGGTGAAGGTGCGTCAAGGGAAGGGACAGGTGGGTGATAACGGTGTTGAACCGCTGAAACTCGCTATTGAAGCTGCCGAGCGCGCCGGAACATCTGTCATGTGCCATATCGGTGCAGGCGTGCCGCTCCGCGATATATTGAGATTACTGCGGCCCGGTGATGTGATTACGCACTGTTTCCAAGGCAACGGTGATAACATCATTGACGAAAAAGGCAGGGTCATCCCTGAGGCATGGAAGGCGCGTGAAGACGGTATTATCTTTGATGTCGGCCACGGTGCTGGAAGTTTCCATTACGAAATTGCCCAACGTGCTATGGAGCAAGGCTTCATCTCCGATGTTATCAGCACCGATCTACACACTGGAAACATCAACGGTCCCGTCTACGATCTACCGACAACACTGTCGAAATTGATGCACTTGGGTTTATCGCTTGAAGACGTAATTGACAAAGCGACCTTCAGTGCTGCGAAGGCTATCCAACGTGAGGCGCAGCTCGGGAATCTGAAAGTTGGCACCGTCGCAGATGTCGCGGTATTTGAAGTCCTTGAGGGTAAATTTGAATACTGTGACGCGCACGAAAAAAAGTTTATCGGGAATAAAAAGTTGAAGGCAGCACTAACGATACGTGAAGGGAAATTTTAGGCATATCGTTGAAAAAGCTGCTTTAATAAAAACCAAGACTTATGCACAACGCGGATATTGACGGATGGAAGGAACGGAAGGATGGAAGCCTCTCCGAACTTTTCCAGTCTTCCAATCTTGCAAGCAAACGAAGGAATTTTGCGTAAGTCCTAAAAAATACACATCTATAGCGAAAAAACAAATATGGCGAACATAATAAGCAGAAAACTAAGTGGCTGTTATAGACGAATTCTGACTTTTTTATTAGTGATTGTAGTAGTCAGCTTGATTGCTGGAGGTCTGGTCTACTGGCAAGTCGGTGGGCCTGAAGGGGCACGCTATTGGATGGCAGAACGCGCGCTGAGCAGTGTCGAAAAACACCTTAAGTCAGAAGATCAAAGACCTGATGGCATTCCAGAGGAACAGATTGTTGAAAACTTTCAACGCGTCCGTGAAGCAACTCGGAAACGGCAAGTTAATCTGACATCACTCTATGAGGTGCTAAAATCGTATCAAACCGAGTTTAATGAAAAAAAACCGTCAACACCAGAGATTCAGGAGTTTCTCCGAACACTTGAGCGCACAGTTCTTACAGATACTAATAGTAAGAACTGATACCCTAGTAAAGCCTGATAATATCTAAACCTTTTTTGAGAAAAAAACTGCAACACCCTTTTTTATTTAATACCCCATAGGTGTCAATTTAGGGGTTTTGAAAGTATTTTAGCAACTATTATAGTAAAGCCCGAAAATATATTGACATTTCAATGAATAACAATCCCGCACATACTGCCTCGCTGGCGAGGTTTTGCGGCGTACGCGCCCAAATGCGATCTGCATTCCTAACCTCGCCAATGTATA
>JAKZUG010000681.1:0-3426 GCA_047516705.1 Candidatus Poribacteria bacterium
CATTATAGAACGTTTCATTGGATACCTCAAGCGTTATCGTCGCGTTGCGACGCGGTAGGATAAGTTAGCAAGCCGATACCTCGGTTTCGTCTATTTTGCAGCTATTCTCATTCAGGGCAGATGAAATATAAACACAACCTATAACATAACGTGAGTTCGATAAAAGGCTTCTACTTGTACCGCAAACTGTTAGTTTGTGCTACAATTTATGTCTCTAACCCGCGAAAACGGAACCTTTAGACGGACGAAATGTTTAAGTCGAACTGACGTTAACATAGGAATTCAACGTTCAATTGAATTTTCGGTTGACATAAGATTCGTTTCCAATTGGATTTCAGTTGACATAAGACTCATTTCTTTGTCAGTACGCAGAAAAGCCAAGCGTACGGCATTCACACGCTTGGCTTTCTTAAAAACGTAATTCTGTGTTCGCTGGCGAGGTTTCTAACCTCGCCTAAATCTTATTCCTGATGCAGCGTAACCGATCTGCGGGGTGGGCTAAATTCTTGCTCCGTCAACGGCACCGCCTGGTTCTGGTAAACCTGTACCCGATAGGCCCCAAAATCCGGCACGAACATCAGCCCATCGTCGCTGACTGCGACAGACTTCGGTTGGCGCAAGTATTTTTGTGGCTCCAGATCCGCCATGTCGCGCATCCGATTTGGGCTGGCGTTCGTCATCATGTAAGCCTGTGACACTTTTGATAGGGTGGCATCACCGAGAAATTTCTGCACATATCTGCCTTCGGCGTTGAAGAGTTGAATGCGGTCGTTGCCTCGGTCAGCAACATAGATATCGCCGTGCAGGTCAACATCAATCCCAGCAGGACGGTTGAATTCGCCGTTTCCGCTGCCGGATTTGCCAAACGCGAAGAGAAATTCTCCCTCGGCATTGAACTTCTGTACCCTGTCGTTTCGCCAATCGACAACGTAGACATCGCCGAGTTCATCTACAGCGACACCCCACGGCATGTTGAATTCACCCTCACCGTCGCCATAACTTCCCCACTGCAGGAGGAACTTGCCATCTTTCGTGAACTTCTGTACCCGGTGCCTCAAACTGTCGGCGACGTAGAGATTCTCTTCCGGATCAAAGGCGATACCGGTGGGTCCATTGAGTTGCCCCGGATCGGTGCCGTGTTCACCCCATGTGCCGATATGTTCACCTTCGCTGTTAAAGGCGACAATCCGATGCAGGTATTCATCAGACACATAGATGTTTTCTTCGCTGTCCGTGATAATAGTCACCGGCCACGTGAACTGTCCTTCGCCTTGCCCATACCTACCGAGGGTGCCGAGATCCTCGTCATCAACCGTATATTTTCGGATCATCGCGGTACCGTCGCTCCGGCACATAATATATATACGTCCCTCTTTTCCGATTGCGATGTCAATCGGAAAGTTTGTCGTGCGCCGCATGCTCAGGCATTTGAGATATGGAAACCCGGCACGCAGTAAGCCGTAAGATCTGCCCATGATATACCTCCTCCCGTTGTCCTACGTCATTAGAATAGCAAGTTTCAGTTTGCAAGCTACACTGAAAAGGGGTGAATCTGTTCAAAATTCCCACCGACGATGTGGGTCGGGTCAACGCCCATCCACTGTTCTAAAAGTGTTCCGTATATGCCACGGAAGTCGATGGTGTGCTCAAGGTCTTCGCCGTGTACCCATCGGGACGGATCCAGAGAGGGATATTCTGCGTAGAGTCCACCTTCCACATGATCACCTATAATAAACGCACCGCCGCCGGTACCGTGGTCGGTCCCGCTGGCATTGTCCCGGATCCGTCTGCCGAACTCTGTGAAGACGTACATGACGATTTCTTCGGAGGCGTTCTGTGCCCGGAGATCCGTGAAAAACGCTTGGATCGCTTCTGTCAAATCTTTCAGGAGCTTCGGGTGCGCCGGAACCTCGTTAGCATGGTTGTCATATCCACCGTGCTGCGTGTAAAAAACGCGGGTGCCGAGATCTGCAAGGTGAACACGGGCAACATCCCGCAGGCTTTTGGCGATCGAACTCTGTGGATATTCCACTTCCGAAGTATACATCTCCGGTGCCTTCTTAAGCTCATCCGCACCTTTAATCACGTCCAGTCCGGTCTGGCTCAGGTAATCCATCACGATGCCGCTCCCGACCGTGCTACTATACATCCCTTTGAATATCTCAAGCACTTTCGTCCGCTGCGCTTCATCACCGATGCTGGTCATCAGACCGTAGTTATCCAAATCGCCGACAGAGGTAACAGGGATACCCGCAAGTGCGCAAGCGCGCGGAAGCCCCTGTCCGAAACTGACACCGGTTAAGACATTCTGACTCTGCGGGTCGAGTTCTCGGACGAGCCTGCCGACCCAACCCTCATCGCCGATTTTCACGGGTTCACAAGTGTGCCAGATGTCCATCGCCCGGAAATGCGAGCGGTTTGAATCCGGGTAACCTATTCCTTGCACAACGGTGACATCACCAGCATCAAACATCTCTTTTAGAGGGGCGGCGTGCGGGTTCCAGCCCAAGGTATCGTCAACGTCTAACGGTAGAACATCTTCGGCTTTAATGCCCACCACCGGGCGCGAATCGTGATAGATCCCACTCGTGTAAGGAATAAGGGTATTCATAAAGTCGTTGCCGCCTGTCAGCTGCACAACGACGAGGACCGGGGCTTTTTTTGTAGTATTCATAGCAATGTCTCCTATATTCGGACCAAGGCTACAATAGGTTAACCGAGTTGATATTCCCTTGATGCCACAATTAATTGGAGCATACTGACGACCCGTGCTTGGTTCTCCTCCGCAGCGTCATCATCTTTGAAGTTGAGTTCACCGTTCTCTTCGGCAAGTTGGGTTAAGTACGCACGGGTAGTGTCTCCTACCGTCAGTGGACCGGTGAGTTCAAGGCATTTGTCCACAAATGCTTCTGGTGAGAGCGTGCTCCCGTTGCTCTTCAGGTGTGCGATGAGGTCCTGAATTCCGGGTTTCGATGCATCACTGACTTCACGAACGGCGAAGTTAACGCGGGCGGTCAACAACCCGCCATCAATCCACTCTTTACCGGTGTGCCATCCTTCCACAGTGGGCGGATCAAGAAGTTTCTGACCCATCAATTGCGTCGCACTCGCGTATGGTCCTATCCCGGGTTGCGGACCTTGGAAGGTCCCTATCAGTTTCAAGATTCCCGTGACGAGTTCCGTTGGACTCTTTACCTTCTTGAATTGGGCTTCTTTGAAGAAATCGGAATTAAAAAGGACACTCAGGACGTGGGATATATCTCCATCGGATGCCATGAATGCGTCCGCGAGTGTTTCAACCGCATCCGGGTCTTGCGGTGGTGTCACATTCCACGACGGCACCTGTGGTTCATCAGCGACAAAGAAGTTGTAGAGGTGTCTGGAGATAAATCTGGCGCAAGCGGGTTGTTGGGCAATGATGTCGAT
>JAKZUG010000682.1:0-9414 GCA_047516705.1 Candidatus Poribacteria bacterium
CACGTAGTTTCTTTTCCTTATTCTGCGTTGAAGTGCTGGAAACATGCATATCAATAATATCGGAAGCACGTTTTTTAGCGGTAACGATTTTATAGAGCAGCTTCCGAATTTCGGTGATTGCGAGTGCTGTGCTGAAGGTGGCTTCATGGGCAGTTCGATGGCCCGCCTCAATCCGTTTGGCGAGTTCGACCTCTTGCGTTTTATTAAGCAGCTGAAATTTCCCCATCTCGCGCATATACACCTTCACTGAGTCATCGGTATAGCCGCTGCTGGCTGCGGCTATTTCAGCCAATTCATTGTCATACCTGAGTTCATCAGTTCCGTCAACATCAAGATAATCAAGCGTAGGATGGTCTTTAAAATCCATTATCAACTCCTTCTTCATTTAAATTTTCATCGTGAGTGTCCGCCCCGTCGCGACCGCGTAGGGCGCGTCTTTCATTTGAAAGTTTTACCAACTGCTCAAGTGTCTCCATCTCATCTGCACCTTCGGCGAGCGCGTGTGATCGGACGCGTTGCTCAAGATCTTGTAGGTGGAAATTGCGTAATTTCTTGAGGCATCCATCCACTCTTGCTTGTAGGTTCGGCGCAGGTGCCTTCCGTAAAAGCGCGCTTGAAATGAAAGCATTAAGATTCTCATCAGTGCACTCACTGATAAGAACTTGGATATCTATCCCCTCACCATCATCATTTGCGGTCGCTTCCCAGAGCAATTGTGCGACTTTGGCGAAGCGTGGTTCTGTGAAATGTTGACAGTCAAATTGGGATTTGACATACGGAATTAACGCTGGATTTTGGATTAACGCTTCAATAAGTTGATGTTCGATTTGGGCGCGTGCAGATAACTTCTGCTGTACAGCCTTATTTCGGGGTGTTGGGCGAGAAACGGAAGACTCTTTAAGCCCCGCGTCTCGCAATTCATCCCAAAGCACACGTTCATCAACATGAAGCTCCCGCGCGGCGTATTTGATGTATTCGCTGCGTTCAACCCGGTTCCTGAGATTCAAGAGCGTTTCGGTAACCTCTTTCACGATTTGCGTTTTTACATCGATCCGGTGAATGTCCTGACTTTGAATAGCAGACTGAATCTGAAATTCGATGAGGTTTATCGCTTTATCTGTGAGTTTCGTGAACGCATCAACACCGTGTTTCAGTGTAAATGAGTCCGGGTCTTCTCCCGCTGGGAGCAGTGCAATACGCACCCGTAAATCTTCGGCAAGCAGCCGGTGCAACCCGCGTTGCGCCGCTTGAAAACCGGAGGCATCTCCATCATAAACGATGACGACTTCCGGGGCAAACCGCTTTAGCAAACGCGCGTGGTCTTCACTCAAAGAAGTACCAGAGGAGGCAACAACGTTCTCAACACCAGACTGATAAAGCATTAAAACATCCATGTAACCTTCGACAAGCAGGACACGCTGCTGTTTGTAGACAGATTGCCGTGCTTTGTCGAGGTTGTAAAGGATATTACTTTTATCATACAGTACCGTAGCAGGGGAATTTAAGTATTTTGGTTGATGATCTTCAGAGAGTGCGCGTCCGCCGAAGCCAACTGGTACACCGCGTTCATTCTGAATAGGAAAAAGGATTCTATTCCAAAACCTGTCCTGTGGACCATGATCCTCGTCCTTAATAAGACCGACATCAATCAATTGTTGGATCGTAAAACCTTTGTCTGTCGCAATTTTCACGAGTTCCCGTCGTCCAGATTTCGCATACCCAAGTTGGAACGATCGAAGGGTTTCGGGTTGAACCCCACGATTTTTAAGATACTGCCTCGCAGGTGCGCTGGCTCGCTCGGTGAGCAGCTCACGGTGGTAGTATTCAACTGCGAAGCGGTTGAGATCCTCTAAGTTCGTGACCCGCTTTCGATCCGCGCTTTCGCGTGCATCCTGATTCGGAAGTGCGATATTCAACCGTCCTGCTAACCATTCTATTGTCTCAAAGAAGGATTTGCCCTCATGCTTTTGCACGAAGGAGATGACATTCCCACCGGTTTGGCAGCCGAAACAGTAGAAAATCTGCTTTTGCACCGAGACAGTAAAGGACGGAGTTTTCTCAGTGTGAAACGGACACAGTGCTTTGAAATCTCGACCAGCAGGACGCAGCGCGATACCACATTCGGAGATAACTTCAACGATGTCGCTTCGGCTCCGAATTTCGTCGATCGTTTCGCGTGGCATGTAGTTTCTTGTAGAAGAACGGTTCACGGTGAATCTATCCCTTCGTGTTACCGCAGATCTTATATTTATAGTAGGTTTTAGAATTAAAGATACATTTTGAAAGGTCGAGGTTAGGAATGCAGATCGCATTTGGGCGCGTACGCCGCAAAACCTCGCCAGCACAGACGGAGTGCTTTTGCTCCTGCTGTCTACCCAAACGTGGACTTATTTCTATAATTCACCATAGTGTAATCGTAGATGCCTTAACTTGACCGGCGCGTGGTTGAAAACTAAGACTATATCACTCTTTGAATGTGACGATGGTTACCCCTTCACCACCTTGGTCAAACGGTGCAAATTGATATTTGGATACCAGTGAATTTTCACGTAACTCCTCATGAACTGCTTTACGCAAGGCACCGGTTCCTTTTCCGTGTAGAATACGAACCGATGGTAACCCTGCGAGGACTGCGTCATCAAGGTATTTGACGGTGACATCTAACGCCTCTTTTACAAACATCCCGTGAATGTTGAGTTCATCGGTAATTGCGCTGGCTTTGCTATACTGGATATCAAGGACGGAAGTTGAGAGTCGAGAACTCTCCTGCTTGGGATGAACCGAGTCAATATCGTGGTAGTCGGCTTGCATTTTCATATTCCCGACCAAAATCTGGAGCGGCGTTTTCCCATGCGATTTAACGGCGATGACCTCTCCGAATCGGTTCAGTTTCTTGACTCGGACCTTATCGCCAACATTGACTTCCACCTTCGGTTGGTCAGCCTGCTTTTTGGGTTGCTCCGGTCGCAGTGACTTTTTGGCAGTTTCTATCTTTGAGAAAGCGTTTTGAATACTGACTTTAGAGGCTTGTTTCTTGCGGATGTCAGCGACAAGATTCTCCACTGTGCGCCGTGCACCGGCAACAATTTCGCGTGCGTCATTCTCAGCCTGTTGTTTTAGCGTCTGCTGCTCGTTTTCCAAGGTTTGAACGAGTTTCGTATGTTTCTGGTATGCGGCATCAGCATCTCGAATTTTATTTTGCAGTAGGTTGTGATCGACTTCTAATGCATCCTGCTTCTCCTGGAGCTGCACGAGTAGGTCTTCGACAGCAACGGCGTTATTGCCTATATGGGTTTGCGCTTCATCAAGGATTTCGGGTGGAATCCCTAATTGCGCTGCAATCTTTATGGCATTGCTGCTCCCGGGTATCCCTACCTGCAGTCGGTAGGTAGGGCGTAGCGTTGTCCAATCAAACTCCATTGATGCGTTTTCCATAGTTTGCTGTGTGTGTGCATACGCCTTAAGTGCCCCATAGTGCGTCGTAACGATCGTATTGACTTGCCTTTCACCGAGCCAATCGAGGAGTGCCATGCCGAGAGCAGTCCCTTCGCTCGGGTCTGTACCCGCACCAATTTCATCTAATAGCACGAGCGACTGGTTGGAAGACTCGACTGCTTTGAGCATCCCGGCAATCTTAGTGATATGAGAAGAGAAGGTACTCAAATTCTGTTCGATCCCTTGATCGTCGCCGATGTCAGCAAACACATGGTCAAAAATAGCGATTTTACTCCCGTGCTCCGCTGGAATATGTAAACCTGACTGCGCCATCAGCACCAACAACCCGACCGTTTTAAGGACAACCGTTTTGCCTCCAGTGTTCGGACCGGTGATGATTAGCGTTTTGAACGTTTTGCCGATATGAATATTTGTGGGTATGACTTGCTTCGGCAGATTCGCGACTTCTTCAGCATCAGGATCAGATGGGTGTTCATTTTGAAGATGGAATTCCAACAATGGATGCCGCGCTTCAATCAACTTGACAATGCCGCGGGTATTCAGTTTAGGTTCAACGGCGTTTAGTGCTAAGCTAAAGCGTGCTTTTGCGTTCAAAAAATCGAACTCTGCTAATAAGTCAAGGGATAATTCCAATTCGCTTAGATAGTCGCGGACGCGATCGGTAAGGGTAAGAAGAATACGTTGAATTTCACGGTGTTCTGCTTCAGCGAATTCGTGTAACTCATTGTTCATCTGCACAATACCCAAAGGTTCAATAAAAAAGGTCGCACCGCTTGTGGATTGCGCTTGGACTACACCTTGGAAAGATGCACGTGCCTCTTGTTTGATGGGGATGACATACCGATTGTTTCGAGAGGTAATGACCGGTTCCTGAATCGCCTTTTGGCATTCTGGAGAGCGAAGCGTCGCTTCAAGTTTTTGATGTATATTTTCACGAAGCCGCAACAATTTGCGGCGGATCGCGCGTAATTCAGGACTTGCTCGGTCAAGTAGCATGCCCTCTGAGTTAATACAATAGCCGATCGCCTCAACTAATTCAGGAAACGCTGGCAGTGCATCCACGATCGCAAAGAGGTTGGGAAACTCCTCGCGCTCGCGTTTTTCAAATACACGGTGGATGTCCCCTGGAATTTTTGCGACTTTTCGGACATCAAGGAGTTCTTCAACGTCTAAGATTGAACCGACTTTGGCAGCACGCTTGAGTGTTCCTCGGATGTCTCTTAAGCCATCTAATGGAATCCCACCGTAGAGTTGATGAAAGAATTTGGCTTCACTACATAACGCTTGCAGGTAACGAGCTTTGTCAATGTCATAAGACAGCGTAAGGGTATCAACCCGCGCTGTCCCGAGTTGAGAAGCGGTATACTTTTTCAAAAGCACTTTGATCTTATCGTATTCTAACGCTTTTTCAACACTGAATAACACAGGTTCGTCCTTTTTCAGATAGGCTTGGCATTCAAGCAGATACGGCGAAACTATAAGATGGAAAATGCTATTGCTGAGCGGTACACTGTTTAATATTGCCCCAGGTTGTGACCAATTTCTTCTTCGGTTCAACAGATAGTATCCGAATGTCCCGCAACCACGCTATGACAAATACGCTGCCATCAATTTCGACGAGTTCTTCGGTCTCCCCACTCGCGAAGTCATATAAGTAGACGGTACCCCACCGAGAATAGATCATATAGTCGCCTTCAGGCGACCAGTCAGCCCAATACCCGGTTGCTTTGTCAACATCAAACAAAGGTTCAATGACCTTAGATTCAACGTCAATTGTGCAGAAGGTATCAAATTCTCTATTCCATCTGAAGAAGAGGATGCGCCGTCCATCGGGTGACCAGACGGGATAGAAATCTTTATTGAGTTCGGTTAAGATTTCTATCTCTTTTGTTTCAATGTCTAAAATGTAGAGGTGTTCCAACCACCCGGGTCTGGAGAGCGAAAAGGCAATCTGCTTTCCATTAGGCGACCAAGCGAGTCCCCAGAAAGAGTATGGCCATCCGAAGTGTGGCACTTGCGTCATGACCTCCATCTCTCCGCTTTCGGTATCCATCATCCAAATCTGATTTTCTTGGGGGAGTTGTTCCATTGTCCAACCGTTGAAAGCGAGTTTCTTACCATTCGGAGAAACCGACAGGAACCGATATGTTCCAGAAATCGGCGTAACCCGCTTCTTATTTTTCGGATTGTCAGGGTTAATAGAATAAATATCCGATTGCCCTGCGTGCCACTGTATGAAATAAAGTAAATCTCCGTTTGGTCCCCACGCTGGATACATACCTTTGTGATTTAAAGAGACGGCTTTCAAATCGTTAGTGCCTTTAATTGTGGTTGCATAGAGGTTCCAATCGAAACGTCCCAAATTCTCGTCAAATCCGTTGACAGCATAAGCGAGTTGTCCAGTGGGTGCAGCTTCGCCTATCTGTGTAAATGAAAAAGAGATTAAGATAAGCGTGCAGAAAAGTGCGATCCTACTGACTTTAGCGACATAAAGAGCTATAGCCCTATAATTGTATATCATTGTGGCTCCTTAAAAAAACAAATAATTATTGAGCAGATCCAAGCCTTTTATAGTGGAAAAGTGCGTTCTCATAGAGACGACGACTTAATCCCAATGTTTCAAGTTCAACAACCAAATCGTAACCGTACAGTGCGGAGCTTTCTCTTTCGTCATCTTCAGCACGTCGAGCGTTTTGAATACTGTTTATTACCGTCATCGCCCCTTTTTCAAAACCACCAATCTGCTTTCGGAGTTCCGAGGGGAGTCCACCTTGAATATCTCTATTCACCTTATAGGTGCGAATCACATCGGTATAAGCGGCATAAGCTTCAAAGTACTGTTTTTCGTCTTCCAATTTCCTTGCATTTGAGACATCAAGCGGTTCATCAATAGCGGCGATAACCACTTTTGCTTCCTCGATCAGTTCACGACTTTTCTGTGCGAGCCCTGTTTCAAGTGTGCTTCGGAATTCATCTACGATCTCTTGATAGGTGTTACGCGCGGCATCCAAGTCGCCAAACTTTTCATAAGCAAGTGCTTGGTTAAATTTGGCTTCCATTAGCACGAACTTCCGAATCTCCGGCGAGAGTTGTGGTGTAGGTGGAAAAACCTTCGCTTGATAGGCAGCGACAGCTTTTTCATAGTCACCTTCCTGTTCGTATGTGTTGCCGATCGCCTTTTGTGCGTACAAACTATCCATCTGATTTTCGGGTTGATGTTTCTCAATTAGCTGTTGGAATTGCGTGCGTGCTTCAGGGTAGTTTCCTTGATAATAGAAGGTATTTGCGTACTGATAACGCGCTTTGTCAGCAAAAGTGGTATTTGCGTATTTTTCAAAAACCGCTTTAAGTTCGGTCTGCGCCGTTGTAAGTAACTCCTCACTTTCAGCCAATTTTTCAGCGTCGAAAAGGCTCTCCTCTGCTTTCTGATATGCTTCGGTGGCTTGCCGTAGGGCGAGGGTGGCTTCGGCGCGACGGTTCCCTTGATGCTGATAATACGCTGCATAACCCGCGACAGCGACAAGAACGACGACCGCTGCGACGATAATCGTTTGAAGGTTTCCCTTCAAAAACGCGTAGGCTTTCAGGAGCCCTTCAATAAATTTATCTTCTTGGATTTCTTCTTTGGTTAGCCGTTTGTTTCGTGCCATGTTTTTCCTCAGTTTCACACGATTGTAAGTCCGTATACAAGCGGGTGACGGGAATTGAACCCGTGACCCTCAGCTTGGGAAGCTGACGCTCTACCGCTGAGCTACACCCGCATTAATTCTATTATACCATATCCATATTGTATTGTCAAAGTCAACACAGTTAAAATGAGAAGCAGGCATCGGCATGATACACAATTATGGGTTGCAAGTTTCGCCTGATGCCCGCTTTTCCGTTTGGCTAAGATATACGGACTTTGCCTACAATAGGGGTCAATTCGGAATATCTACCCCAATTTATCTAATTCACCCAAGACCTGTTTTGCGCTTAGCGTATTATCCGGCGGTGCATTTTCAACGTGCTTGAAGACGATATTCCCTGCCTTATCAATAATGAATACGCCGCGCGTGGTAATACCGACCTCTTCAAGTGCCATGCCGAACTGCTTGGAGACAGATAGGTTCATATCGGCGAGCAGCGGGAAATCAACACCACCGAGATCCTGACTCCATGCCTTATGTGCGAAGGTCGAATCGCGGTTGATAGCGATAACTTCAGCGTCTTTCGCCTTAATTGCTGCCAAATTCTCGTTGAAATCTGGCACCTGCTCAGCACAGACGGGTGAGAAAGCGAGTGGGTAGAAGAGCACTACTAAATTTTTACCTGAATAGTCGCTCAGTGAAACTTCGGTATCTTCTTGATTGACTGCCCCGGTCAAGGTGAAATCCGGTGCAGCACTTCCTAAATCTGCCATTAAAATCCTCCTATGCACGCCTGAAATGCGTGTTTAGATAATGAGAGTTTCAACTAAAAATGTTACACTGGTGTAACATTGGGTTGCACAGGTTATTGGCATGAAACCTAATAACTGTAAGGGTTTATAGACTTTTATATTTGATTTCGCGTGGTAAAAAAAATGATTTTGCAGAAAGTGTAACATTCTGCTAACGCTTAAATATTTATGTCGGACTCACGTTAGATACGTTTATCTGGTTCAGGTTGTGAAAGGCTTATTTTTGTTCAATGCTGCCCACGATGTTGCGAGCTTGCCTTGCGGTTTAATTGCTGTGAGAGAAGTTGTCGTGTTGCCGTTAACGCTGACATCATCAATACAATAGTAGGGCGAGGCACGGTCGCCTCGCCCTACTGTTAAGGACTTATTTCGTTTTAAGTTTTGCCCACTGCGTAGCGAGTTTACCTTCGGGTTCAACAGAAAGCGTTCCAAGTTCGAGGCTCTGAATTTCATCTTCTGTCAAAGCAACGTTGTAAATTCGGGACTCTTCAATGTGAGCATTGAGATCACCGGGACCCGCAAGTCCGTTTACATGTCGTTTTCCCCAAATCGCTTCGGCATCGCCTGCTGGCCAGGTTCTGAGATCACCCATATTGAAACTACCAAGATTCTCGCCGTTCCGGTAACCGGTAATCTCATACGTGTTTTTAACATCCTTATATGTGATCGCTAAGAAAACCATATCGCCGGTCTCTTTTTCGGTGACTGCATCGGGAAAATCCGCAGTGCGTCGGAAATGGCTACTCCCGGGCATCCACTGTTTATCAACCCTCTCAGCCCATACGATTGCACAGAATTGATCTGCGGTTTCTTTATCGAGCGTAAGTGCGGATCCATTTGTCTTAGCGTAATCATCCAGACTCACCCAAGTTGCCAATGTTAACTCGGTTATATCGGGTCCAGTGTAATCAAGGGCATGCGCCCATTTCCCGGTCTCAACGAATAATTGTCCATCCTCAATTTTTGCTCCCTGGAGAGTTACGTCTTCCCAGTTACCTATCTCGTCTTTTTCGCTATCAAATAACCACCAACCAACCAGATGTTCTTCTTGCGCGTTTTGTGCGAATACTGCTGGTGTTAATAGGCTTAGCATCAGCAAAACAGCACAAATATAATAGACTTTCATTCTCATGGTCAATTGCTCCTCTTAGCTTCCAGTTGAGGTTCAGCGCGGGTAGTTCATCTTGAGGACAGAAAACAGGTCGTGCTGCTACCCGCATTAGGTAAATTAAAAATATTATACCATACATTTTATGTAAAAGTCAAATGATTTTAGAGGTATTCAGTTTTCGGCGGTTAGTTATCAGTTGTCAGCGACCGGGAGGTCGCTCCTACAGTGAAAAGAGGTCAAACGGAGAATCGAAATTAGGGGAGAACAGAATGGCTCTGCCCCGAAGTACAAGGCTATTTATGGTGAAACCTAAAAATAAATAGACATTTCAATGGACTGCTAGAATAATAGTACGCCACCACCGCTGGCGAGGTTTCCTAACCTCGCCGATCACAATGTCTAATTA
>JAKZUG010000683.1:0-4301 GCA_047516705.1 Candidatus Poribacteria bacterium
GGATTACCACTATCCGCGAGCATGGTGCGAGAAACAAGGTCGGATTTACACTCAAAGAAGGGCTTGCCCGTGGTTATATTCCCGGTCCCCGTACCTTAGTAAGCGGACGACCGATCACTTGCACAGGTGGACATTTCCACATGTGTAACGAAACAGCAGATGGTGAGGCTGAGATGCGACGTTCGGTCCGCCGTTTGGTTCACGAAGGCGCGGATTATATCAAGATTATGGCATCAGGCGGTGGTACTGCTGGAACGATTCCCGGACGCGCCAGTTACTCAGTCGCCGAGTTGCACGCCGCTGTCCATGAAGCACACCACTTCCACCGGCTCACGGTGGCACATTGCCGCGCGAAGGAATCGATGGTGCGCGCGGTTGAGGCAGGCATCGATTTGATGGAGCATGCGGAATTTCTTGATCCGGACGGTGAACTTCGGTTTGATCCCAAAATTGCAGAGATGATGGCAGAGTCGGGTATCTGGATTAGTCCAACCCTTCAAGCGTGGACGGGCTATCCCCGTATCGTTGAACTCCGTACGAAACGTGACAGCGGGACGATTTCCACTGACGAAGCGACTGAATTGCAGCGACTTGAGGCGCGGGCAGAAGTACGCTTAGATGTGATGCGACGTATGCTCGACTACGACCTTCGTGACCGGATCGTGCCGGGGACCGATTCAGGGGCCGGCAATGTCGCATTCGGCCATCTTGATTAGGATTTGCAACTGCTCGTCGAAGTCGGGTTTACGCCTGCAGAGGCACTCATCTCAGCAACCCGCATCTCTGCCGAAGCTATCGGAATGGCGGACGAGATTGGAACCATCGCCCAGGGAAAAATTGCTGACTTAGTTGCCTTCAAGAGCGATCCGACGAACGATGTAGATGCGTTTAGTCAAGTCGTTGCTGTATTTCAAGCTGGACAACGGGTGAAATAACCGACTGTGGCTTTAGGCACAAGCGAGTTAAAATTCATAAATATCAGCACGCAGTTTCGCCACTTTATGCCGGACAAGTGCTTGGAGATCCTCCGGCATCCGTGCAAAGGTCTCTGGAAAAACAGGTTGGTGACCACCCTCGCGCATTAGATTCCACCAAGCAGGATAGTAAGCGATATTCAACGCCATGCGATGTTGGTCGTCGGTTGTGTTCGCACCCTGTCCGTGCCATGTACCGCCGTGCCACAACAATACGGAGCCGCGTCGTCCGCAAATAGGGACGGGGTGACTTTCGGCGATATCCTGTTCTGAAGGTCTACGCCGTGCGCGATGGCTAAACGGCACGACGAGCGTTGCACCGTTCTCAACGGTAAAATCCGTTATCATCCAGATCGAATTGATCATCCACGGTGTTTCGGGCAAGCGCGCTGGCAGGTCATGCGTTGAATCGGAATGAATGCCTCCCCGTGGCGCACGTGGTTTGACCCATTTCGTGCATGCCTCTCCGAGCCGTGAACTATCGCCGAGAAAATGCCGGACGACCTGTAGTACCTGTGGGTGTGCGATGCATTCCCAACACATCTCATCAAGATTGACTACACCGAACAGGGTTTGATATAAATCCGCGTTTGGGTCCTGAAAAGCATCGCGGCTCATTGGGTTTTGATGGAGTTGGAAATACTTCTCCGCCATTGCATCGGCTTGCGTTGCAGGAATTGCATCCTCAATCAGACAATAGCCGAATGTTTCGAGATGTTCTATCGCGTTTTGTTGTGACACTCATTAACCTCCATGTCCTTTTTTATTACGGAACACCAACATAAACCTGTTTTCTTCTATTTTTTCTACCTGTTCTAAAGGAAGATGCTTCTCAATAATGTGTTTGGCAAAGGCAACCGTCCAAAAGTACGATGGAGACGCGTACACACCTTTGTCAGGAATTGCTCTGCTTCCTCCTATCAAACCGGTACTTACATCGTATCGCTCTGGAAGAGCTTCCTCTCCCGCTCTTTTGACCAATTCATCATGCATAATTACAACGAAAATACCGTTATCCGATAGAATCTGTTTAAGCTGAACTGACAAGTTTTCCAGTGTCTGATATGATAAGTAAATATTGTTTTGCGGGAGTAGCGCGAGATCGAAAGAATTCTCTTTGTAAGGTAGAGCAGCCATATCCCCAATGTTAAATTGACATCTACTTTTTCTCCTATGTGCCACCTTCTTGGCGTGGAGGAGTGGAATCTCTGCGGAGTCAATACCGGTAGCGATCGCGCCCATGTTTTCCATAGCAAAGGTAAACCGTCCTGCATTGCAGCCTAAGTCTAATGCGCGCATGCCGGGTCTTATGAGTTTAGGCAAGTGGTCTTCATATCTGTCAACGGCAAATTGTGATCTCGGATTGTCGGGGTCAGTTGTGGGGTGGACACCCGCCGCATTGTAATGTTTCCGAGTCGCATCGAATATGTTCATATATTCCTTTTCCTTCAAATATGGCTTGCATTGTCCGGTGCTATAGTGTAAATTAGCAGGATAGGATGTCTCAAACATTTTGACATAATTCAGCGCGTTAGACAAGAGAAAAATTACTACAGAAAGAGCCCTGCGAATGCTATCAACCGAAAACATGGGAGGCGTTGTCGTCACCCCAAGCCAATTAAGCGAGATGCAAGCGGACGACTACATCTTACACGCCCGCGATGGCGTGCTGAGCAAGGTGGAAGTAGAGAAAACCCGTATGCCTTTGGACCCCGAAGCGCATTATCAGGGATTGAATCTCGTTCTGGCTCCCGATGGTACTCTCTATGCAGTCCAGCACACCATCATCTCCAAGTCCATAGACGGTGGTAAGGCTTGGGAACACCTCAGTAGAAACCCTTCGGCATTCGGTTTCAACGGATGGTTGTTGCAAGCCAATCGTCACGGGCAGCTTATCAACGTGAGCCAACACGGTGAAGAACAGCCGATCACTGTTTGGTTATCCGATGATGAGGGGCAAACGTGGAAACAGACGAGTGAAATAGACGTTGCGCCGTTTCAGAAAACTGTCGCTGGTTCAAGCCTGACCCGACTCAGTGATGGCACGCTTCTCTTACCTATCAAAAGACGTGATGATCCATTTTATGAAGGCACGAATCCGACCTATGTGTTCGTTTCCGACGATGATGGACACACCTTCTCGAATCGATTCTTCTTGTCAGACTACGGCAATGAAGTCAACATTGCAGAACTTTTTCCCGGAAGACTCCTTGCAGTCATCCGGTATCAGCCGGGACTACCGGATAAACCCCAGACGAACAAAACCGTTTTTCTCGCTGATTCAGTAGACAAGGGTGCTACATGGACGGGTCTGCGTCAATTGACGAGTGTCCATGGACAGTGCCACGGTGCAGCGGTCGGGCTTTCTAATAATCGTGCTGTTGCGGCGTACGACCACCGTTATCCAAGAGAACTCGGCAGTGGTCGTGCGATGGTAAGTGATGACAATGGCAAAAATTGGTCCGATGAAGTCTACTACCTCTGTCACGGACACGTCGCCGGCTTCCCGCGACACATCAGTTTAGATGGTGAAGAGATACTAACATTTATCGGTTCCTGCTATGGTGATGTCAGTAAATGGGAGAACGCTACAGGAAATTCGCATTTCTGCATCATCCGGTGGCGACCGGTTTAGGACGCGAGGACGCTATGAAGATTACCGGATTTGAGACGATACCGATTCAAGGTCGCGCAATGATCCTGAAAATGTTCACCGATGAAGGTGTGATCGGCTACGGTGAACCGATGAACTACGAGCATTGGCGCGTCGTTGCGCAAGCCATAGACGACATGGCAGAATATTTTGTCGGTAAAGACCCACTTCAAATTGAAGAGCACTGGCAAGCTATGTACAGGTCAAGTTATAGTCGGAGCATGCCGGTATTAGTCGGTGCATTAAGCGGAATTGAGATGGCGATGTGGGATGTATTTGGCAAGGTTGTCGGTATGCCGGTCTGGAAGTTGCTGGGCGGTTCGGTTCGGAGGCGGATTCGCGTCTATACAGGTATAGGCGGCACAACGCCTGAGGCGTGTGCGGAGAGCGCGAAAAAAGCAGTTGCGGCGGGCTTTCGGGCAGTAAAGATGGGTGCTTCGCCTACGCCTGTGCGATTTGTGGACACGCCGAAGACGATTGACACGATGGTAGCGCGAGTAGCCGCAGTGCGCACAGCAGTTGGCGACGAAGTTGATATTGCCGTTGATTTGCATCGACGGTTAAGCCCGACAATGGCGATGATTCTGGTGAAAGAACTGGAACCTTTTCGGCTTTTGTTTGCCGAAGAACCGTGCCATCCAGAAAATAACGAACCACTATTGATGTTGTCCCGG
>JAKZUG010000684.1:0-3790 GCA_047516705.1 Candidatus Poribacteria bacterium
CTCTGTAGGAGCGAGCTGTGCTCGCGATATTGCGGAAAAACGTCAACATCTATAAACGAAAACCAAAATCAAAACCGAAAACTAAATAGCCCTGAGTTCGCATACAAAGCGGATTGAAAAAACGCCGCTGATGTGATAACATGTTCTCGCATGAGATGTCCTCCTGAAAAGTGTAGTTAACTCTTAGGATGCCATCTCATGCGCTAAAAATCAAGAAACTTTTTGAAAACAAATCACATTTTCATAACACGACACGCTCTTAGGCAACGCCGTTAGTAGAGTAACCATAACTCTGATAAATGTCAGCCTGGTAACGTGAGTTCAATAATAAAAACGAAATGTAGGTTGGGTAGAGCGGTGAATCACCAAGAACCCTTCAGTCTACCAAGAAAACCCTGCTTTTCAATGACGCATTCATACAAATAAACATAGCGAAACCCAACTTCATACCGCCAGAGTCCGGGATACTTGACAACAAAAGCGTTGGGTTTCACTCGGTATTTGTTTGATGTAGCATGTATGGAGAGACATCATTTTTCTAGGATTTTTCACGGATTTGATAGTGTCCGTTCTACCCAACCTACGTAATGTCCCAATCGCTTATATCGAATTCACGTTAAAAAACTAGTGCCTCGATCGTGAGATCGAGGCTACCGGAGAGATACATGTTTCTGTTAAAATCCAAGTTGCTTATTCACAATGTTCTTCAGATCTTCACCCTTCAGATACCGTTCCAGGTTATCCAAGAAGAACTCGGTAACACGGCGCATGCGGTGCTGTGAGCCGCCCGCGGAATGCGGCGAAATGATAACGTTATCCAGATCCCACAACGGACTATCTGCTGGCAGCGGCTCGATTTCGGTGACATCCAACCCTGCACTCGCAATTTTTCGGGCTTGCAAAATCTCAATCAGGTCGGGTTCGTTGACAATCGGACCGCGAGCAACATTAATAAAGAACGCAGCCGGCTGCATCACGGATAAGTTGTCCTTATTGATTAGACCTCGTGTCTCTTCAGTCAACGGACACGCAATCATCACGACATCCACTTGGCTCATCATGTTTGAGAGTTGATCCATCGGCATCAGTTCATCGACATTGTTCGGTTTATCGGTACGGTAGGCATCAACAGCCATAACGTACATGTCAAACCCTTTTGCGCGCTTCGCCATCTGCATCCCGATACCACCCATCCCGACTATGCCGATCTTGAACCCGTCAATCTCAATCATCGGGGATCTCCTGCTGCCACCCCATTGGTGTTTGTCCTGATTACGAACGGAATCGTGGATACCGCGTGCCAAACCGAGCAGAAGTGCGAACGCCTGATCCGCGACGTGTGTTGCGTACAAGCCTGCTGCGTTAGTTAAGATAACATCGCTCTCACGGAGTGCAGGGTACATGTGCTTGTCCATCCCGGCACTGGAGGACTGGATCCATTTGATATTCGGTAAATGCGGGAAAAGGTCCTCACTACAGAAACCGAAAAAGACTTCGGCATCTTTGCCTTCTTCAATAAGTTCCTCACGTGAACTTGGCGCAATGTATGTATGTGCGTCGCCAATGATGCCTTCCAGTCTCTGTAGAATCTCGCCTTCAACACGTCCTTGAAGTAGAATTTTCATAAATTAAGGGGTCCTTTCATAATGTAAACATAGGTAAGTAGAAGCGTGGAAGAATGGAAGGGTAGAAGGAGGTAGGAGGAGCATGTACCATTCAGACTTCCCTCCCTCATCTATCCTTCCATTTTCTCTTCATTGCCACGGTGGGGTTTCTGGCAACAATTCCTGAAATTTGTCAATCAACGCGTCTTCATAAGCACCGGCGTATTGTCCGTTAAAGAACTTTTCCATCGCTTCATCAAGAAACAGTTGCCACGATGCATCCTCGGCACCCGGATTGACCGGAAAGAACAACGCTCCAACGTCCCGCGCCGCTTTCAGGTCGCCAGGAGAATCACCGAGCATCAAGACGTGGTTTTCGGGATACCTATTTTTCGTCGTTATCGTAAGATGCTCCGTTTTAGTGCCCATCTCCTGACCCGCAATCAGCGCGACATAAGAGTCAATTTCGTGTTCATCCCATTCACGTTTAAGTGCCTCGTCCGGTGTCGCGGAGACGACGATGACATCCGCCTTACCCTGAAGTCGTTGCAATGTTTCACGCACTCCGGGAAATGGTGGGAGGTTATAGACGATCTCAGCGACGCTTTCGTTCACGCCGAGACTCCACGCCATCACTTGACTTAGTTCGTCAAGTCTCTCGCCAGTAGCGTTATCAATCGTATCTTGTAGCGCGGGGTTACCGAGTTTCGTTTCCGTTACGGACCATTCGCGTAGATAGGGAAGTTCCGGTACCGCGACACCCATCTTCTGCACGAGTGGCATCTCGCGTAAGAAATCACACACCAGTAGGATCGCCTTGAAACGGTTTGTGCCGCGCGTCTTTGAGTAGAGATTCACAAAATCCCATGCCTGATGCACCTGCCGTGAGATAGATGCCAAGCCGAAATGCTTGACAAGGTTCACGCTGAAGCAGTCGTTATGTTTAACCTCCATGCTGTTGAAAACGCAACCGTCTGAGTCGATTCCGACGAAAAACTCGTGCTGCGGTTTGAAATCGTAGAGTGCTTGTTGTGCTTCTTGAGCCATATATTTTCCTTTCAAAAGAACCCGCAATGTGTTGGGCTACGGCACAACGGAGTGTGCCTGCTACTTTATTCAACAATAACTTCTGGACGACCATCCAGCATCCATTCGGTATGGAACACCGTCGGCTCGCCATCTTTTCCGAGAATCGTGTTCCCATCTGCGTCGAGTTTATGGTAGGTATGTGCGCCGAAGTAGTCGCGCATCGCTTGGATGAGATTCGCGGAGAGTCTGCCACTGCGGTAACTATCGAAATAGGCTAAAGCGGAGCTGAATGCCGGGATCGGGACACCGAGTTGCGTCGCAGTACCGATGACATTCCGCCAGTTCGGTTGTGCCGCTTCAATAACATCTCGGAAATAGGAATCGAGCAACAGGTTCGGCAATGCAGGATCTCGCGCATACGCCTCAGTGATCCGATGCAGGAATTTTGCGCGAATAATACACCCGCCACGCCAACCTAAGCTAATCTTACCGAGATCCAAATTCCATCCGAATTCTTCGCTTGCCTCCTGCATTAAGGCGAAACCTTGGGCATAAGAGCAGATTTTCGCGGCGTAAAGTGCATCGTGGATCGCCTTGAGTGCGTCATCACGATCGCCTTGGTATGTACCAGTAGGTCCTTGGATAACCTTTTCGGCTGCAACGCGTTCGCTTTTGACAGCAGAGATGCAACGCGCAAAAACCGCCTCTGCGATTGTCGGTGCGGAGATGCCGAGATCCAGCGCGGAGATGCTCGTCCATTTGCCAGTGCCTTTTTGTCCTGCCTGATCCAGCACGACATCAACGAAAGGCATGCCGCTGCTATCGAGTTGTGTGAAGATGTCAGCGGTGATTTCAATGAGGTAAGAATTGAGTTCGCCGCGATTCCATTCGCTGAAAACCGCGTGCATCTCGTCCGAGTTCATTCCCAAGACGCTTTTCATCAGCGAGTAGGCTTCGCATATCAGTTGCATGTCGCCGTATTCGATGCCGTTATGCACCATCTTGACGTAATGCCCCGCGCCATCCGGTCCGATGTAGGAACAACACGGCGTGCCGTCTACCTGTGCCGCAATCTTTGTAAAGATCGGCTCCACGAGTGTGTAAGCCTTGGCTGAACCGCCCGGCATCATCGCCGGTCCCTTTAGCGCGCCTTCTTC
>JAKZUG010000685.1:0-17140 GCA_047516705.1 Candidatus Poribacteria bacterium
CCACATTTTATTACTCACGTTAATAATAAATTCCTATCTTTTTGCAGATGTGATATACTGAAGAAAACACTCTATTTGTAAGGTTAAAATGGCTTATGAATTTTCCGATGCTGTCAGAGTCAAAACGCTTGGAGATGCTCCAACCACCGACAGGGCAAGTGCGGATGGTACTTGACACTGACACCTATAACGAAATTGACGATCAGTTTGCAGTCGTTCACGCGCTGCTCTCACCTGAACACCTCAACGTTGAGGCACTCTATGCCGCTCCATTCCACAACAACCGCTCAGCGAACGCCGAAGACGGCATGGAGAAAAGCTACGATGAAATTCTAAGGCTATTGGACTTTCTCAATGTCCCTGCCGACGGTTTCGTCTATCGCGGTTCCAGAGCGTTTCTCTCTGATAAAGAGACCCCGGTGCCGAGCGATGCCGCCACTGATATGATTGAACGTGCGATGACGAGCGATACCGATAATCCACTTTACGTCGTTGCTGTGGGAGCGATAACGAACGTTGCCTCCGCTATCTTAATAGAACCCGAAATTATCAAACGCATTGTCATCATCTGGCTCGGAGGGAATCCACTGTACTGGCCCCACACCCGAGAGTTTAACCTTATGCAGGACCTTCAGAGCGCGCAAGTGGTTTTGGACTGCGGCGTGCCATTCGTTTGGTTACCAGCACGCGGGGTTGTCTCACATCTACACACGACGGTTGCTGAGATGGAACGCTATGTGCAGGGTAGAGGCAGAGTCGGAGATTACCTCGTAGAGATATTTAAAGATTATTCCAGCGACCATTTCGCTTGGTCAAAGGTGATATGGGATATATCCGCGACGGCGTACCTTGTCAACCCGGCGTGGGTGCCGACGGAAATTGTCCACAGTCCGATCTTGACAGAGGCAGTGACGTGGAGTTTTGACAACAGCCGTCATCTCATGCGCGTCGCAACGAGTGTCAATCGGGATGCTATTTTCCGGGATCTATTTGAGAAATTGCAGGCGCATACGGATTAGCCGTTTTGGGGTTCATGCAGGGTCATTTTGGGCTGCATAACGTGCGATGAATCGCACTACTACGAACAGGTCTGTTTGTTGTTGTGCTATTTATAGCATGTTCGGGAGTTAACCCATTAGATACTTAATCTTCATCAAACCTCGCCAGCGAACCACGAAGTCTTATAGGAGCGGTACATCCCATTCGTCGTTGTAGATTACTTCAAGCTGATCATGCGGTTTGAAGTAATCGGTCGGATGATGATCTTGCCCCATGTCCCCAAACAACCGGCGACGACGCGGTGTCATCCGTGCAAGCACCTCTGCCGGAAGTTTGTCATAGTCATAAGGACGGGACCACATCTGTCCATAACGGAAGGTGACGCTTTTGCGGATGCGATCTGTCTGATTCGGTCCGACACCGTGCCATAACGCCCACGGAAAGATGACTGCATCGCCGGCTTCCGCAAGCACCTGAATCGCGTCTTCCGGATACTTGCCTTTTTTAAACCCGTTCTCCGGGAAACGGACCTTGTGGCTCCCCGGCACACACATAAAATTCCCCTGATCCGGTTCAGTCAGATCCGTCAAGAAAAATTGGATTTTAAATTGCAAGGGCAAACTATCTGGATGCGGATGGATGCGTTGCAGTGAAGGACCGGCATCCGTATGAAATCCAATTAGCGCATCAACATCGGGGTGCCGGACGTAGATTTGCGTTCCCATAATCTGGAGATATGGACCCATCAATGAAAGGATCGTGCCGAAGGTACGCGGATGATCGGTGAGCGGATCCAAGGCATCCGTCCGTTCAATCGCTCGGATAATCGTATAGGCACCTTTCCCGAACCGATTGCCTTGTAGACTTGGTGTCTCTTGGACATACGTTTCAATCGCTGAATCCACAGCTTCTAAAAGCGTTTCAATTTCAGCGGATGAAAGCACGTTCTTGATGAGTAGATACCCCTCTGTCTGCCACACTTTTTGTTGGACATCCGTCAAGTATGGAGATAGCATGTGTTGCTCCTTTGCTGCGAGTCTGTTAATTTAAGAGGATTATAGACGATTTATGACGCTGTGTCAAGGGTGTTTTGTCAATAAGGAAAGGTTGTCAGTGCCGTAGGTTGGGTAGAGCGGAACAGAAAACGGAGATGTGGATGTTCCAAATACCCCTGAAATCCGACCTGTCGCCATATCCACCCAAGAACGCAGCGAAACCCAACTTCATACTGCCAGAGTCCCGGATACTTGACAACAAAAGCGTTGGGTTTCACTGGGTTTCTGTTTGATGTAGCATGTATGGAGAGACATCATTTTTCTATGACTTTTCACGGATTTGATGGTGTCCGTTCTACCCAACCTACGTAATGTCCCAATCGCTTATATCGAACTCACGTTTTGTCAATAAAACTCAACGTTTACGGTGAATTTACGTCTAATTTGTTACAATCAATGCGGATCTGTCGTATATTAATAAATTAAAGGATTCGCTAATAAGATTACAGCGTTTAGTTCCAAAATAAAAGTATGAACAATTTCGCAAACATTCTTAGTACCATCCGCCGTCCCTTTCAACAAGAGCTCCGAAAAGGGTGCCGCGACGATGTCGTCGTCAACGGGTTGGGGAACTATGTCCAGTTATGGGTAAAAAATGGCGATGCCTTCACACTGGAGGCAACCGAAAAAGAGGTGCTGAACGGCTTGGCAAGTCTCTTTGAAAATTACGCAGGCATATCACCCGCCGAACGACAGCGTACACTTGAAGAGGCAACAAAACGAATTGATACTGCACTTGGACGCGGACAGCGCAACAACCTCTCCGATATAGGCAACACGAGCACAGAACCGGTGCAGAAGCGTCGGCAGCTAACAACAAAACGCACAAGTTCCAAAAAGAAAACACAAACAGAGATGTTGCCACTCTTCGGGGAAACAGAAAATCGTTCAGAAAGCGCACCTATAAAGCGGGAACCCGTAGCAGTACCTACAACTTATACAAGACAAACAGAACGCTTATCCCTTTTCGGAGATGCAGAGGTTCCTTCACAACAAACAAAAAATGCTCCGACAGAGGAAGTCGCAGCATCTGTGCCGATCTCAGATATCCCAGTCTCAACAGACCTCACTTCCCTCGATTTCCTATCTGAGCCACTTCAGTACCTGAAAGGTATTGGTCCCCGACGTGCCGCAATGCTTTTGGCAGAACTCAACATCAAAACAGTTGGTGAATTACTGGCGTACTATCCGCGCGATTATATCGACCGCTCCAAAATGTTAGAAATTTATAGGGTAGGCAGAGCAGAAGATGATGAACCGGAGACGATCCAAGGCAAAGTCGTTAACCATACTTCATCTCCAACTGCGAAAGGGAAAAGCATCGGCAAAATCTCAATTTACGACGGTACTGGTGTTGCAATGTTAGTTAATTTCGGGAGACGTATTGGCATCATGAAGTCGTTGCTCCCCGTTGATACCGAAGTCGTTGTCAGTGGCAAGTTCTCGCGGCGTTACAATGAAATACAGGCTACTGACTATGAGTTTGAATTGTTTGAGGAAGACAACCTAATTCACACAAAACGGATTGTTCCGAAATATGCGCTTACAGCAAAACTCACAGCGAAAATGCTTCGCACTTGGATGCGGACTGCGCTTGATGAATATGGACAGCAGATCCCAGAAATCCTCTCTTTTGAACTCCGCCAACGGCAAGGCTTAATTGACAGACAATCGGCTATCAACGAGATCCATTTTCCGACTTCGGAGGCACATCGAAAAGCAGCACAAAAACGGCTCGCTTTTGAAGAGTTTTTTCTGCTCAGCGTTGGAATGGAGATGAAAAAAGACCGCAAAATCTCACAGGAGGGCATAGCATTCCAAGTTGAAACCGAGACACAAGGTAATACGCTGTCCTTGCTAAAAGAGTTCATCGCTTCACTTCCTTATGAGCTCACTGGCGCGCAAAAACGGGTTTTCGCTGAGATCCAAAACGATATGCGCCAGAAAAATGTCATGAATCGGCTTATTCAAGGCGATGTCGGTTCAGGGAAAACTGTCGTTGCCGCGATGGCACTGCTCCGCGCCATCGAAAATGGGTACCAAGGCGCGCTGATGGTACCGACTGAAATCCTCGCTGAACAACACTACTACAACCTCTCCGAGATGTTCGAGTCTCTGCGTAAAGGCACCTCTCATACGGATGATCGGAAAATAAACGTCGTGCTTCTCAAAAGCGACCTACCGAAAGCGGAACGTGAAGAAGCATTAGCCGCAATTGCCGACGGCACCGCAGACCTCATCGTCGGCACACAGGCATTGATACAAGAAGGTGTCGATTTTCACAGACTCGGACTCGTTATCATCGACGAACAACACCGGTTCGGTGTGATGCAACGCGCAACACTTCGTAATAAGGCGGGCATCAAAGCACAATCACCCGACAACACACAAAAACCGCTGCCGCCAGATGTCCTCGTCATGACAGCGACTCCCATTCCGAGGACACTTGCCTTGACACTCTATGGTGATCTGAACGTCTCTGTCATCGATGAGATACCGCCCGGTAGACAGACGATTAAGACCTACTGGATAAAGGAGAAGGATAGAGAAAAGTTATACGGTAACCTTCGGAAGGAGATTCAACGCGGTAGACAGGCATACGTTGTCTATCCGCTCGTTGAAGAGTCCGAGAAACTGGAAGAACTTAAAGCCGCCACAGAGATGGCAGAACACCTTCAGAGTGCGGTGTTTCCAGACCTACGCGTTGGGTTATTGCATGGACAGATGAGATCCATTGAGAAACAGGAGGTCATGGCAAAGTTCAACGATAAGCACATTGATATCCTTGTTTCAACAACAGTGATTGAGGTAGGCATTGATGTCCCGAACGCAACGCTAATGGTGATTGAGAACGCAGAACGGTTTGGGTTGTCACAGTTGCACCAATTACGTGGACGTGTCGGACGTGGCAAGCACCAATCGGCGTGTTACCTCGTCGCTATTCCGAAAGGCGACGATTCCTACCAACGGATTCAAGCGATGATTCGGACGAACAACGGTTTTCAGATTGCTGAGGCAGACCTGAACATCCGTGGACCGGGAGAGTTCTTCGGCACACAGCAATCGGGGGTCCCGAATTTCAAGATCGCAAACATCATCCACGATGCCACCCTTCTGGAAACGGCGAAAAAAGAGGCGGAACTATTAGTCAAAGCCGATCGCGGTTTGAACGCACCGACACATCAATTGCTAAAACGGATGTTACAGAAACATTGGCGTGACAATTTGGAAATCGCATCTGTCGGATAGGAGAAGCAGTCAGTCATCAGCTATCAGCTATCAGCTATCAGTAGATGCGGTTTTCGGTTAGGTATTTTATGTGGCAAGTTTTGTGTTCACGAGACGGTATAACTGTGGGACGGTCACAGAAAAATCGCCGGAGATGTGGTAGCCCTCGCCGCCATCTTTCACAGTACGGATGAGGATCGTCTTTTTGGGTCGGTGGTAGTAGTGTGCATCGGTAGGTGCACCCTCATCTTGGAAATCAGGGAAGTTGATGATGTCAAAGTTAGCAGTCGTGAAATGCCGAATCTCCTCTCCGCGTTGGGTTGCGATGTTACGTGCCATTGAAAGGCTTTTGAGATAGACTTCGGGCCCCATCACAGCGGAACCCAAATTGAGAAAAACGCCGTCTTCCAATTGAGACACACTATGCGCAAAACGCAGAAAGTCCTCACCTGTTGTCCATCCCATCGCGGCGTAATCTGCAGCAGGGTGTTGGTCAATGATGTCATAGCCGATACCCTTATGAACGGTAAACGGCACGCCTAACCGATACGCAGCGGCAAACATACTCACATCGCGATGCGGAAAAGAGATACCCTGTTCACCCTCTTGGATTAATCTACCGACCGCTTCCCCAAAGCCTATTTTATCACGGTATCCCCGAACAATTGCCTCGTTCAGATAGCGACCTGTCTCCTCCCAATTGCCAAACTTACCGTCCCAGATATAGTCTTCCACATCTTCAAGCGTTGCACCGATATGCGCGAGTTCAAAGTCGTGGATGGCACACGCGCCGTTAGTGGCGACATGGGTGATGATGCTGCGTTCCATCAAGTCGATGATAAAGCGAGAGTTACCGCGCCGCATGACGTGCGCGCCCATCATCCAAACGACCTGTTTTCCTGTGCGATGCGCCTCGACAATCCGATCCGCAACAATACAGAGACTGGGATTCTCATAGGGTGGGGTCTCCGCATCCAACGGGTAGACATCAGCCACGGTCATCTTGTGTTGGCGTTCAGTGAGCGGGAGGATTGTGAGTTGTTCACGATTCAGTCTATCCATATTCGGCTACTCAGCAAACTTGGCAGAGACAATCTTAGAGATACCTGCCTGTTCCATCGTCACACCGTACATCGCGTCAGCGATTTCCATTGTGCGGCGGTTGTGCGTGATGATGATGAACTGTGTATTTTCGGCGTAGGCACGAATGAGATTTGCGAAGCGGAGCACATTCGCTTCGTCAAGTGCGGCATCAACTTCATCAAGCACACAGAAGGGACTCGGCTTGATTTTGAAGACAGCAAACAAGAGTCCAATCGCCACCAGCGAACGTTCGCCGCCGGAAAGCTGCGTGATGCTCTGCGGACGTTTGCCCGGCGGACGGGCAATAATGTCAATGCCCGAATCAAGCACATCGGACGGATCCGTCAATAATAGTTCCGTTTCGCCGCCGCCGAAGAGTTGTGTAAACACCTCTTGGAAGTTGGTTTGGACCTGCTCAAACGTCTTAAGAAATACTTCCTTTGAGGTCTGGTTGATCTTCTGGATCACCTGAAGGGTGGCTTGCATCGACTGCTGGACATCGTCGCGCTGGGCAATAAGGAAATCGTGGCGTTTCTTATGTTCCTCGTAAGTCTCAATCGCTTTAAGGTTCACTGCGCCCATACCTGAAAGTTCTGCTTTCAACTTTTCGATACTGTCGAGCAGATCAATTTCGTCCATCGCCTGTTCATCATTCATCAACGGTGGCAGCGCATCAATTGAGACTTGATATTTATCGTGGATACGGGTTGAAACCGATTTTATCCGCATCTCAAGCTGGGTTGTTGCGACTTCGAGTTGATGGCGTGCCTTATTCTGTTTCTCAAAGTCTCTGCGGGTTGCGCGCATCTCCTTTTGAAGAAGAGTTACCTCTTGAAGGAGCGTCTCCCGTTCTTCATTGAGTTCATCAACATGTGCTTCGGCTTCGGCACGGTCGCCCTCTAAACGGAGGAATTCGCGTTGTGTAGCAGCGACCTGTTCTCCGAGGTCAATCTTAGTCTGTTCATCGGAATCAATAATTGCCTGCTGTTCAGCAATATCCTTTGTTGCCCGTTGATACGTCTCCTCAATCGTGTCTAACTCGGACACCAAGCCCTGCAATTTCTGATGCTGTCCTGCCAAAAAGACTTCCATCTTTTGGCAGATTCCCGCGACTTCAGTATGTTTCTTATTTTCACTCTCAATCTGTTCTGACACCCGCTCAATCCACCGCTGAGTGCGAGTACTCTTTTGCGTCAATTCCGAGATTTCAGTCTCAATTGCCTGCTGTTCCTCGCGGGAAGCATCGACTGCTTTGCTTAATTCTCGGTTTTCTGCCCGAATCTTGGTGAGTTGCTGTTCAAGTCGGGTAACTTGGAGGTTCGCCTGCTCCATGTCTTTCGTCAGTGACGCTTTCTCAACCCGCTTATCTTGCCACTGTGCGGTGAGGGCCTGCCGCGTTTTTTGTAAATTCGCTATTTTCGCGGCGTACGCCTTACGCGTCTCATCCTTCCGATTGGAGTTCCTGGTCAACCTCCCGATCTCGTTTTCAAGTACATCAAGTTCGCGTGCACGGCCGAGCAATCCACTCTGTTTCTGATTCGTTTGACCGCCGCTGATAGCCCCGGACGTATTAATGACTTCACCGTCTAACGTGACGAGCCGTGCACTCGGGCGGAACCGACGGGTTAAAGCAATTGCAGCATCCAAATCTTCAACGACGAGGGTATTGCCTAATAGGTGCTGCATGGCAATCTCATACTTTAGGTCATAATCAATCAATTCCTCAGCGATACCGATGACACCTGGTTGATCGAGCAGTGCCTCATCATCAAACTTACGTCCTCGTAAAATATCAAGCGGGAGAAATGTCACTCGACCGGCGCGATGTTTCTTAAGGAAAGCAATACCATTTTGTGCATCTTCAGCAGTCTCAGTAATAACATTCTGGATAGCACTACCGAGTGCGACCTCTATAGCGACTTCATACTCGGTATCTGTCGTGAGCAGTTCAGCAACAACACCACAGACCCCGTGAAACTGATCCGGGTAATGGGTTTTCGCCTGCATTATCGCTCGAACACCGGTATAGTAACCCTCGTAAGCAGATTGTAATTCCTGTAGCGATTTAAGCCGCGAGACGTTACTGCCTAAGGTATTCTGTAAACCTTGAATTTCGGCTTCAATCTTGCGGAGTGCATCCTGATTTTCCTGCAGGTTCGTCTCCACGTAATTTCTCTCGGCTTCAATATGCACCAATTCCGCTTTCAGTTGTGTTTCGGCGCGTTGGACCGCAGCGTGCGTATCAGTAGCAGCCGTGAGTTCGGCTGTCAATGCGTCTGTATTCTCTTTAAGGCGATTGAGATTTCCCTCGGTACTACTCAAATTGTGCTCAATTGCGAGACGTTTGCGTTCGCGATCTTCCAATTCGGTTACGGTTGCCTGTAAGGCAGTCTGTGCCTCTTGTACAGATTCCTTAGCGGCAGTGATGCGCTCGGCGAGTTGTGTTAGTAGCTGCCGACGTGCTGCCAGTCGGCTCTCCTCTATTTTGTAGGATGCCTCAAGTTTTTGGTGCTCTTGGGTGCGCTCTCGCTTCTGTGTGAGCAGTGCCGTTTGCTGTGCCTTCAAGGATTCAAGCGTCTGGAGGGCACGCTCGCGTTGTTTTTGGATGTTGAGCTGCCGTTCCTTGTGAAGGACTATCTGACGCTCAACCTGTTCAATTTGTGTTTCCACCTCGCGAAGTGCTGTCTGGCCGGCACGTATCGCTTCGTCCAACTCGGACTGACGGTTTGTGGAGCTCTCGATGCGCTCTTCATCAGCTTTAAGCGTTTCAGAAGCCGTCGCGACGGTGGTTAAGACCTCATCTAAGTTGGCTTGTGCCTGGCTATAATCGGTATGGAGCTTATCGTATTCCCTATGTGCGAGGTCCAACTCAAACTGCTTTAACTGTTCGTGTTGCGCGTTATAGTACCGCGCCTGCTCTGCCTGTTCTTTGAGTGCTTCAGTCTCGCGTTGTAGCTCCTGAATGACATCGTTGATACGGACGAGGTTTTGCTCCGTCTGTTCGAGTTTACGGAGTGCCGTCTTCTTTCGGTGCTTATACTTGGTAATGCCAGCGACTTCGTCAAATAGAAAGCGGCGTTCTTCAGGTCGCACGTTCAGAATCAGGTCAATCTTGCTCTGCTCCATAACAGAATAAGCATCAACACCGATACCGGTATCCATAAAGAGTTCGCTGATATCGCGGAGTCGACACGGACTCTGATTGATTAAATAGCGGCTTTCGCCATCGCGAGCGAGGTGACGACAGACTTCAACTTCGGGAGATCCGAAAGCAATGTTGGGAGCGTCTTGTGTGGACGTATTTGGATCGCCATTAACATTTGAAAAGTGCAGTGCTACCTCTGTTTTCTGTGCGGGTGCGAAATTGGCACCGCCATTGAAAAGCAGGTCTCGCATAGAGGTGCACCGAAGTGAACGGGCACTCTGTTCCCCAAGCACCCATCGAATTGCATCGGAGACATTGCTTTTTCCGCAACCGTTGGGTCCAACAATGGTAGTGATGCCGGGTTCAAGTATCAATTCGATTTCTTCGGCAAAACTCTTGAATCCTCGAATTTTTATGCTATTTAAGTGCAAAGGTTCAAGCCTCCCACTACAAGTTCAGATAATTATCGTAATGATAAGCAGTTTTAAGGAGCAGCTTTCAAATCTTTTGCCTCGTCATGCGAAAGCACTCCTGAAACTTTGTCCTATCATGAACATACATATAATACGCAATATAAATGGAAAAAGTTTCACGATTTTTAGGGGTCCAAAGTTCTCGCGAGCGTCAAAACATCGATTTCAGCGGGGTCGGCAGTCCATAATTCGCTGACAGCTTCACGAATCGTAGCACCGGTCGTGAAAACATCGTCAATAACCAAGAGCCGTTTTCCAGAAATAATATCTGGGTTTCGGACTTCAAAAGCACCGACGATGTTCTGTTGGCGGGCTTCTCTGTCCAAACTGCTTTGCGCGACCGTGTGTCGCTTCCGAACCAGCGTATTTGTGAGAACTGGTATACCTTCCACTTTTGCAATACCGTTGGCAAGTAGTGCTGCCTGATTAAAACCGCGTTCCCGTAGCCGCTTCTTATGAATCGGAATAGGCAGCACAAAGTCATATTCTGCAACGCTGCAGTCTGCCGGTATATGCGCGTTTATCAACTGAATTATATATCGCGCAAGCACTTTTTTCTTCTCAAATTTAAAGAGATGTATTGTCTGTTGGAGTGTCGTGTGATAGAATGCTATAGATCTCAATTTTCCGTAGCGAGGCAGGGAGGTAGCACATTCATCACAGCGTCCATTGGCTTCCGGTGTACCACATATATCGCACCAAGGCGGCTCAAGGAATTGCATGTCCTGCCAGCAGTTCGCACAGATATAAGGCATAGACGCAACGCCAAGGAATTCTTCGCAGACGCGGCATTTTGCGGGGTAGAGGAAGACTATTGCGGTTTCAAACATATCCCGTAATTGGGATGATAATTGCAACCTTATTGACTTTGGTCCCATAAGATTCCACTTTACTGAAGTCATAGCACCCGCTACCTAAAGGCAGGGGCTTGTGTTTCATAGCAGTCCGCCTTCCGAGGAAGGTCTTACGTCTGCTCCACAGAGGCGCACTAAGCGAGCCTCAAAATGTTTATCGCAGCGTTTATGTCTCTATCGTGGTGAGAACCACATTCCGGACACACCCACTGTCTATCAGAGAGAGAAAGATTTTCATTATGATAGCTACAATCGGAACAAGGTTTGGTTGTGGCAGTCCACTGACCGACTTGACGCAACTCACGACCATGTTTGACACACTTATACTTCAATATCTCAACAAACTGGTAAAATGCAAGGTCAGAGACTTTTCGTCCCCACAAACGTTTCATACCCACAAGGTTCAAGGTTTCTGTGGCGATAACGTCAAACTGACGACAAAAATAGGTCGCGAGTTTCCAATGCCAATCAAGCCGTTGGTTGCTAATCTGCCTATAAAGCCGTGCGAGTTCCCTGACAGCACGCCACCAGTTATTAGAACCTTTGATTTTACGAGATACCGATTTATTGAGTCGACGGAGTTTACTCAGAGATTGTTTCAAGAATTGAGGCGATTGTATCTTTTCACCTGTATTCAGCGTCAAAAATGCGTCTTTCATACCGAAGTCTGCCCCAACGCTCTGACCTGTTGTGGGTAAGATTTCAGTCGCAATAGCGTCTGTCGTGATACAAAGATAGTAATCGCCACAGTTATCACGCTTCACCGTCAGCCGTCTGATATTGCCATGCCAATCACGATGCTTGTAAAATGAATAAGGAACAAAATGATTTTGCCACTTCTGCGTTGTTTCATTCCATTTCTTAAGGTTTATAGAGATGCGATTCCCTTCTATTTTCCAGCCCGCTTGACCGGGAAAAGTAATAGATTTGAACTTGTCTTTTCGTTTGATATGCGGTCTACCGCCAATTTTATTGAGAAAACGTTGATACGCTGCGTCAATGCGTTTCAACTCACATTGAATCACTTGGCTTGGCAGCGCATTCCAATGCGGGTGTGTCGTCTTTTTCAACACCGTCAAATGAGCAGACATCGCGTTATAGTTGGCATACGGCAAGCCCTCTTTATAGCGTTAACGCTGCCACAAATGGAAATACTTATGCACTTCATGTACATCGTCAATCAGATTACCAAGTCTTATCGTGTTAGACTGGTGTTGAAACTTATATTTGTAAGTTATCATAGTAGTCTCGTATATCACATTTTACCCCAAAACAGTAAGGTTGGCAGACACACAGTTTCCGAGATTTGTCTGCCAATGCGATACTATAATTATACTACATTTAAGACTAAATCTCAGATATTTTTACTATAAAATCCAATACCCACCTACATCCCACAAGCTAAAGCATGGGGTCTTGGCAGGAAGACAGATAAGAAGTTATTATATAATAAGTTTATCACAAACAAATTTTAATGTCAAGAAAAAGGAGAAGAAAAATATGATAGAAAGACCTATAGTATTTTACAACAAAGGTCAACAACTGAACGGGATACTCCATTCACCGACAGATTGCGATGCGCCGTGTCCAGCAGTTGTTTTCTTCCACGGATTCACTGGAACGAAGGTTGAACCGCATAGAATATTCGTTAAAACCGCTCGTGAACTCGCTGATGCTGGATTCTACGCGCTTCGCTTCGATTTTCGAGGCTCCGGGGACAGTGGCGGTAATTTTTCAGAGATGACTATCGGTGGCGAGATTTCGGACGCTATCAAGTCAATCGACGTTCTCACTGCTATGCAGGGGGTAGACCCTGAACGTATCGGCATTTTGGGTTTGAGCATGGGTTTCTGTGTCGCTGCGTGTGTCTCTGGGCAAGATGCACGCGTGAAATCAACGGTAATGTGGGCACCGCTCTCGGACGACCCACCAGATCGGAGACAGGAAATCTTGGAGCGGTCCAAAAATACGCTAACTCCAGAGGAGATTGCGCAGTCGAATCCGAACATTGTCGGGAAGGCATTTTATGAAGAACTCCCCGAAATATCGCCTTCGGTTCTCATCCAGCAGTTTACGGGCGCGCTTCTTGTAATCCATGGCAGTGGTGATGATGTCGTGCCGGTTTCTCACGGGAAACGTTACTACGAATTGATGCGCGAACGCGACGCTTTGACAGCACTTGAAATCATTGATAAGGGGGACCATACCTTTAATACCATAGCATCGGAGCAAGCGGTAATCGCTAAATCGGTCGCGTGGTTTCAAAAAACATTGGCATAGATTATTCGGATGCGAGGCTGATACGGATTGCTTCGAGTGCAACCGCAGCGTCTTCTAAATTCGGAGGCTGATTTGCGGCATCTCGGATTTCAGAGAGCCATAACTCCTGAAGCATCAACTGCGGTGAATCCGGGATAACGAGCGGTGTCACACCAGCGGGTGTCGTACAGTGCCATCCGTCTCCAGCATCGCTTATCGTGCCTTCGGTGAGGACGTAGCGTTCATGCTCTTCAGCGGCGTTAATGGCGATGCCGCCTGCCCATGTCCACTGCCCGATACCGCCACGCTTGAATTCAACGGTCAGTGTGTTAACAAACCGGTCATACTGTCCGTTTTCTCTCAATCCTTTGTAGACAGCACTCTTTTTAACAGACGCGGCACCACCGAAGAAATCGACAATCGGGTAGATATGATAGATGAAGAAATGTGCCGGTGTTCCTGAGACTGGCAGATTGAAAAGAATCTCAGGACGAGCACCGCGGCCCGGTGTGAGTCGTACAAAAGAGGTGAGTAGCAGATCACCGAGTTCGCTAATTTTCTGTTTGAGTGCCTTGTGGGTGTTGGAGACTGCCTCTGGATGTGAGACCCGGAGCACACGCTGCCGCTTTTCGGCAAGTTTCAACGCCGCTTCTCCTTCACCAACATCACTGGCGAGTGGATATTCCACAAAGACATGTTTATCTGCATGCAAAGCCGCGAGGACAATTTCACCGTGACTGTCATTGTGTGTGCAGATAACAATGCCGTCTATATCCTCCCGCTCAACGAGGTGACACCATTCAGGAACAAAGACCGCCTTATGCTCTGCAGCGAGGTGGCTTCCTGTCTGTTCGTTTCTGGAGGTGATCGCTACGACTTCGGCTGTCTCTATTGGTGAAAATCGGGAGAGATGATGCCGTGCCATTCCTCCCGAACCAATAATTCCGATTTTAATCTTCGTCATATTTTCCTATCAATTTTGATGGTGAGGTTTCATGAAGATTTAAAAAATTAATGCGATAATCTCCTAATAGTGCCCGGTGCCTTTCGCCCTTTCCACTAACAGGTGGGACCTCGTTTACAAACAGCGCCTACCGGACCTTGGGAGAGTTCAGATTACCTATTTAGATACTTAAACTTCATCACACCTCTTTTTTAATATCAAATTTGACAAGATTATAGGATGTTTGTTTGGAATTTACAAGTTTTTTATTGACGCAAACTGTCATTTTATATTATCTTTAGAATTAATATGTCGGTGGGGAAATCTACCAGCCAACACACCATGTATCGGCATTCCCAAGATCTCCTTTGTAGAGAGTATACCGGTCAACCGACGAAAAGCCAAAGGAAAACATAAGATGAATATTGCAAAAAACCGTAATGATTATAAGTATGTGGAGGTACCTCTTACAGCATCAATTGCTGAGGAACTCATTTTAGAACTTTTCTCAGGTAAGACAGCAAGCCGAAAAAATATTACTGATGCCATCATTCGAGGACATGTTGAACGTGGGGGCACAGAGCCAAATGTTGAAGATGTCGCACGACATGTCACAGGCAAAGCATTGAGGCGATTAAAGACAGTAGGGATTGCAAAGAATCCTAGTGCGGGTTATTGGAGTGTTAGAGTAAATCCCAACATCACTTACAAGTATACGGAGGTAGCCCTCATACCCAGTATTGCCGAGGAACTCATTTTAGAACTTTTCTCGGGTAAGACAGCGAGTCGGCAAGAGATTGTTGACCTTGTTGTTAGTACTCATTCTGACAGGGGAGGCACGCCTGCAGAGGTTGGGGATGTCCGCACCACTATTAAGTCTGCCTTGCGTAAACTTAAACAAAAAGAGTTGGCAGAGGATATTTCCTATCGTTATTGGAAAATCGCTTATGATCCGAATGCCCTTGTCAAGGCAGAGAATGGTCCCTCTGAAACACATAGAATGCCTGTTAGCAAGGAGTATTCTGAATATCCTGTCAGTAATGGATACTCTGAAAATCCTGTTGAAAAGACTATAACTATAGGGAGAGGCACCGGGGCTGTTTATCTCTATTATCTGCCTGAGTACCAGCATTCCGCGAAGCGTAGCGGTAAATCTGTTTGGCAATGTAAGATTGGTATGACTGAAAATGATGTTGATACCCGAGTGAAATCGCAGGCAACAACGGCATTACCGGAAGAACCTGAAATCGCTCTCATTATGCGAACCAACAATCCTCGTGCTTTGGAGAAATCTATCCATGCTATTCTGGATTTACAAGGCAAACGCACTAAAACTTCAGGTGGATCCGAGTGGTTCATGACCTCACCAATGGAGGTGGAGCAGATCTATAAGCGGATCATGAATCTGTAGCCTACCGATGAGCGAAAAGTTTAGCCAACTTGCAAAGGTTGCGAGTTGGTTTTTTTGTTGCAAACTTGGTGGATATAAACATGTCGCCCTTATAGGGCTTTAACCTTCTTTGATTTATCTTTCTATAAACATGCCGCCCTTACAGGGCTTTTAGTTTGTGCTTACGTGATGCTATAACTTGTCGCCCCGCTGAGGCTTGGTTCTATTATGTTGATGCTTCCTACACAGATGTCACCCTTATAGGGATTTATTTTTCTTTGATGGGTTTTCTATAAATATGGGTGATTGAATAGGCGCGGTTAGAAACCGCGCCTACCGAGTTTGAGACTGTTCTAAGGCGTGTCTACGCCCAGCCTTGGCTTTCGCCACCGACGCGAGCGGCACTAATCTTCTCATAGTAACCGCTATTCCGGTAAGCCGTCAATGGATGCGGGTCGCGACCCATCTCCAAGCGGACCTGCTCCAACAGTGGATTCACATCTGTCTCATAAGCGCGTTGGAGGATGGATTCCGCTTCAACGAGGTCGGCGACATCCTGCGCGGATGCGAGTGCCTCCCGATCAACGAGCAGTGCCTTTGCATACGCCTTTTGGAGATTGCAGACAGATTGGATGCTCGCCTCGACCTTCGGTTTCAGGTTGTGGCTTTGATCAATCATGTAAGCGATGTCAGTTTCCGTATCCGGATCAAGTTCTGCGGCGACCAGTTCGGTGTAAATCAGGAAGAGTTCCTGTGGATTGATAGAGCCGACCGTCAGATCGTCGTCTGCGTATTTCCGGCAGTTGAAGTGGAAACCGCCGAGTTTTCCTTCATCAATCAGGTAGGCGACGATGAATTCAATATTTGTGCCTTGCGGGTGATGTCCCAAGTCAATGAGGACCTGTGCCTTCTCACCGAGTTTTGTCGCCATGAGGTAAGCCGTTCCCCAATCGGGGAGGTCGGTATGGTAGAATGCCGGCTCAAAGAATTTATATTCGATGAGCATACGCGTGGCATCTGGGAGTGCATCATAGACTTCGGATAATGCTTCCTCCATCCACAGTTTGCGCTTTCTGAAGTTCGCCTGTCCGGGAAAGTTGGTGCCGTCAGCGAACCATAAACTCAGCAGATCGGAACCTGTCTTCTCCATGATGTCAGCGCACTCAAGCATGTGGTCAATGGCGAGTCGGCGGATATCTGCATCGGGGTTGCAGACACTTCCGAGTTTATATGCCTGATCTTGGAAGACGTTCGGGTTGATCGCGCCGATGCCGATACCGACATCCGCGGCGTACTGTTTCAAGGCACCCCAATCGTCGGTTTTATCCCACGGGATGTGGAGTGCGACGGTCGGAGCGACACCGGTGAAGCGGTGAACAGCGGCTGCGTCTTCCAAACGTTCCGCTGCATTTCGCGCTGCGCCGAGCTGTTCAAAAACCCCGAATCGGGTGCCGGAATTACCGTAACCCCATGACGGTGTCTCAATATGCTGTCCTTTGAGATGGGCTTTGACTGTTTCTACCTGGATTCCCTGTTTCTCCAGCGTTTCGGCAAGGAGATCATAAGCGAGATTGCTCATTCTGCTTTCCTTTCTTGAAGAGTAGTCGTCAATTATCAGTTGTCGGTTTTCAGTTAAGGGCATTCCTTGTGACAATCAACTCACACTTCGGAAGACTTCAGAGAGGGAGATTGCACGAACCCGCCTCCTAAC